>NZ_ADHJ01000018.1:0-283204 GCF_000193415.1 Paenibacillus vortex V453 | reverse complement strand
AATTTTCGAATTATGCAAAATGCTCATATATAATTCAGACATGGTGACGACTCCTATACCTTATTATTTTATTTGTATTCTATCTAACCCTTGATACCGGCGTTTAAGTTAATAGACTGCACAAAGTATTTCTGGGCAAACAGGAACAACAGCAGCGTCGGAATGATCGCTAGAATGGCAGAGCCCATTAATTGGCCGATCATGCGATAATTGCCGTATATGTCCTGCAGCAGCAATAGACCTGCGGTGACCGGCATTTTCTCCACATCCGTATATACGATGACAGGCCAGAGAAAATCATTCCAGGACCCTGTGAAGGAAAACAACCCGCACACAATCAATACCGGCTTCATAAGCGGCAAGATGATAGAGTAATAGATTTTAAAATCTCCCGCACCATCAACACGAGCCGATTCATCCAGATCCTTGGGAACGCCCATCATAAATTGCCGAACCAGAAAAATGTTACCCATGCCCGCCAACCCCGGAATAATCATCGCCCATGACGTGTTCACCCAGCCCAGCGCATCGATGATTTTGTAAGACGGGATGAGATTAACCACGCCAGGAAAAAAGGAGATACCCAGCAAAGTAAAGAACAATGCATCTCTGCCTTTAAACTTCATGCGTGAATATCCATAACCAGTAAGTGAAATGACCACAATCACCAGCAGTGTATGCAGGGTTGCAATGAACACCGAGTTCATCAGCCAGCGTAAAATAGGGGCCGTCGACGTGTTCTGCAGAATGGTAACATAATTATCGAAAATCCAGTTGACGGGCAGCAATCTGAAACCGCTGGACACCACTTCAGCTTGCGAGCGAAAAGACGTGGTAATACCAAAAATGACGGGAATTGCCCATATGATACACAGCACAATCAGAAATGTGTAAGCTATATATTTTGAGATGCTTATATGAGATGCAGCCTTCTTCGGACCGGATGGACCAAGCCTTGGATTCTTCATATCGGTTTCATTTAATACCGGGTTCGACATTGCACAGTACACCTACCTTTATCGTTTCCGTTGCTTGCAAGCATGACTTGCCATCTATGAAGCGTTTCGGTTCATGACATAGTATTGAAGAGCTGAGATCACAAGTATGACTAATCCCAGCAGCACTGCCATTGCGGAAGCCATACCAGCAATCGATTCTCCATGACCGAAAGCCAGCTGCCGAATGTACATCATCAATACCGTTGTGCTCTGCCTTGGTCCCCCGTCCGTCATCATGAGCGGTTGACCGAA
The DNA here is from genome assembly GCF_000193415.1 of Paenibacillus vortex V453. NCBI lineage: Bacteria > Bacillati > Bacillota > Bacilli > Caryophanales > Paenibacillaceae > Paenibacillus > Paenibacillus vortex. The sequence goes on along the minus strand of NZ_ADHJ01000018.1, from coordinate 281,954 downwards.
TACGTTGAAGGCTCCGGCCGTTGTCATAACAAAGGTATAGATCAGCGGAAAACGAATCGACGGCAGCGTAATGCTCGAAAACCTGCGGACCGGTCCTGCTCCGTCCATTTCTGCTGATTCGTACAAATCCTTGGATACGCCGCTTATGGAGGCGCGGTAGATAATCATGTTTCCACCCACGCCGCCCCATATCGTAATGACAATGATAATGAGCCAAGCGTAGGGTTGATTTGCCGCCCAGACAGTTTCCGAACCGAAGATATTATTCGTGATTCCAAGCTGCTTATTAAATATTAAGGACCAAATAAGTGCCGCCGCGGAAATCGAGATGAGTCCGGGTATATAGAGAATGGACTGGATGACATTTTTCATTTTCACTTTTTTATGCTCAAGTGAAACAGCAATCATTAAAGGGATGATGATTAATACAGGCACGCTCAGCACAACGAAAATCAGCGTGTTTTTCAGACCATTCATAAACTGGCTATAGAACGTGGACTCCGTGTTGAACAGAATTGTTTTATAGTTGGCAAGCCCAACCCACACGGGATCATTGATCAAATTCCATTGCGTAAACGATGCATATATCCCGTAAATGGTCGGCAGCAGGATAAATACGATAAATAAAATCAGATGGGGACCTACAAAGAAAAAAGGCGTCAACGACTTCTTATTCATACCCTTTCATGTCTCCTTTGGAGAAGAAATGTGTCTTGGATCCAACGACACGTTTCTTTTTTTCAATCGGTTCGGTTCAGATTCCCTGCCTGTTATTTCGCGCCGCTATTGCCCTCGGCTATTTTATCCTCTACAAACTTTTGCATTGTCACCAAAGTTTCGTCGATATCGACATTTCCTCTTACGATATCCCCTGCATAGGTATCTACGGCTTCTGCCACATACGGATAGTATTCATAGGTGTAGATGTACAACGATTCGATCTCCTTATCGTTAGAAGTGAAGAACGACTGGATGTAGCTGTCGTAATCAGGGCTCTCAATGACTTGTTTACTGGCCACGATCTGTCCCGCCTTTGCCCACTCTATGGAATGTTCCCGAATGAATTCGAGGAACTGGCCGATGGCTTGTTCTTTTTCATCCGTTCTCTTCTCGTTCTTCAGCATGGAGAATAAGTGTGAGGAGGCACGGTTCGTGAATGTATCTGCACTGGTCGAATAGATGTTGGTTACGCCAAAATCCAATCCTTCCACGCTGGCATGTGCCGTCGAACTCCATGTGCCGTCTGTAGAAAATAAAACGTTTCCAGCTTGGAACATCAAGTATCCGTCTTCGCCGAACGGAGTCATTAACCCCGCATCCGATATCTTCTTAATCTCGGTCAGGGCCTGCTTCATGGCTTCTGTGTTTACGGCCGGCTTGCCGTCTTGCTCGATACCGCCGCCCAGATTCTGAATCTGAGCCAACACAACCCAGCCTAACAATGCATCGTTGACCACATAGTCGCCTTCATCTAACTTTCCTTGCAGGGATAATATTTCATCAATGGTAACGACATCGTCATCGAGAAAACTTTCGACATTGTATTTTTTGAGCAGGTTCTTGTTGTAATACATCGCATTGCTATGAATATCGAGAGGCACAGTATATTGGGTACCCTCCACATTTCCGGTTGCCCAGGCTTGTGGCAAATAATTGTCTTCTTTCAGTTCTGGTTGCGCTTGCATAACCGTTGTCATGGGTTCAAGTACGCCTTGCTTCACAAAGCTCGGCACCCGGTCGGCATGAATAATGGACAAATCCGGTACGCCCTTGCCGGAGTTCAGAACCGTGGATATCTTGGTATACATATCCGAAGTAATCACATGTTTCACTTTATACTCGGGATTTGTTGCATTATAGTCCTTTACGAGCTGATCCATGTAAGCTCCGTCATCACCTGTCAAAGGCGTCCAGAAGGTGATGGTGTTTTTGTCTCCGTTTCCACATCCCCCTAGAACTGCTACGGCTAACCATACAAGTATCAGTGAAACCCCCATTTTTTTCTTCAACAAACTCTCCTCCTATTACTAATCATTTGGTTAATCATTACCTGTCAGAGAAATGGAAACGATTAACTTTGGTTCAGTATACACTCGCTCTGAAAGCGGTGTCAATAACTTAAATATAAATCTAATATAATAATTTTATATTTAATTAACTATTATGTTAATCATATACTTGAAATTTTGTTTCTATAAAAGAGGTGATTTATATACAGGTTAACCTTGCCTATGGTATGATGCTTATTAGTTAATGATCTTTGTTCATCTTGGTTCATGAAAACTTTTTTGAAAGAAGTGGTCATATGCAATTGGAAATAGACAAGTCATCGCTTGTGGTTTATGAGGCGTTGGCCAGCGAAGTTCGAATCAAGATAATTCAGCTGCTCTCCAAAAACAAAATGAATATCAAGGATTTGGCTCAAGAACTTCAAATTAGCAGTCCGATTGTGACAAAGCATATTAAAAAACTGGAAGATGCGGGGATTATACGCACGGAGAAAATCCCCGGAAAATCCGGACAGCAAAAAATTTCAATACTGAAAGTGGATCATATCGAAATCAATTTCCCCAAAAAAATTTTTCATTCTTTTGCTTCCTATGAAGCTTCGGTGCCTATCGGCCATTACACGGATTATGATCTGAAGCCTACCTGCGGCCTTGCGACTGAAAAGGAGTTTATCGGAAGGGTGGATGAGCCTAAGTATTTTATGGATCCGAAGCGGGTTGATGCAGAGATTCTATGGTTTACCGAAGGGTTTATCCAGTACAATATCGCTAACTTTCTTCAGAAGGACGAGAAGCTGCAGCAGTTCGAGATCAGCTTGGAGCTGTCGTCGGAATTTCCTTTTTCCAACGATGTTTGGCCTTCGGATATTACGTTCTCATTAAATGGGATTGAACTCGGTACGTGGACAAGCCCCGGGGATTTCGCAGATACACGAGGGAAATATACACCTGAGTGGTGGCCGCACAACATCAACCAATATGGACTACTGAAAACGATCCGGATTACAAGTCATGGCACGTACATTGATGGCGACCCGCTCTCCCCTGTCTCTGTGAACGATCTGGATACCACTTGTGACCGTTGGACCTTTCGAATTGAAGTAAAGCCAGACGCGGAGCACGTTGGAGGAGCCACGATATTCGGCAAAAAATTCGGCAACCATGAACAAGATATCGAGTTCAAAATGTATTATCTGTGAGGGGGATAGGATCCCGAGCATTAAGAATGAGGAGCATATAGCGAGAAGAAACCAGCCGAATCAACGGCTGGTTTCTTTTTTACAAAAAATAAAATCACTCCTTCACAGGTTACTCATTCGCAACCAATAAAGGAGTGATTTCAATGTTAGTCCTTACCCTTTCAAGAAACCTTATGCTCGATTCTCAGCTTGTCTGCCACCATCGCGATGAACTCGCTGTTTGTTGGTTTGGATTTGCTGATGTTGATCGTATAACCAAACAGATGGCTGATGGAATCGATATTGCCGCGCGTCCAGGCCACTTCAATAGCGTGACGGATGGCACGCTCCACTCGGGAAGGCGTTGTTTTGAACTTCTCGGCAATTGCCGGATACAGTGTTTTGGTTATCGCACCCAAAATTTCGATATTGTTGTATACCATGGTAATCGCTTCCCGCAAATATTGGTAACCTTTGATATGAGCAGGAACGCCAATTTCGTGAATAATCGATGTGATATTCGCATCCAAATTCTTGCCCTTGCCCATAGGAACCACATTGGATTTCATGCTTGAAAACGGCGTGCTGGACGAGATATTGCTTGGCGATCCAACCAGCTGGCGAATGCGGCTAGCCAGAACCTCCATATCAAACGGCTTCAGAATATAATAAGAGGCACCCAATTGCACAGCACGCTGAGTAATATTCTCCTGACCAAATGCCGTGAGCATAATGACTTTCGGCTGTGGAGACAGGTTCATATCGCGTAAACGCTCAAGTACGCCAAGTCCATCCAGATGAGGCATAATAATATCAAGGATTAGCACATCTGGTGCTTTTCCTGATTCCTCAATCATGTTCAATACTTCTTCGCCATTATAAGCGATTCCGGATACCACCATGTCTTGTTGATCCGAAATGTATTCACCAAGCAGGTTTGTAAACTCACGGTTGTCATCTGCCAATAATACTTCGATCTTTTGCAATTCGTGCTCCTCCTTTATCAGATCAGTGATTAGTTTAGAACTATTTTCTTGTGTTTAAAGTTTTCGACATGCTTATTTAAATTCCTTCTGTCGAAAATTATTTTTCTTTATTTTTTTTTGAAGTTGATTTATAATTAAATATTTTGTTTCAAATTAATCTGTATTTCGTTCTTTTACGACAAAAAATCTCAAGGCATTAACCTGCCTTAAGATTTTGAGGAGTTGACTCTGTAGATTGTAGTACACCGGAATCCTGAAGCATCCATTCAATAAAGCATCCATATCCCGATTTGGGATCATTCACAAACACGTGGGTTACAGCTCCAATCAGCTTACCGTCTTGGACGATTGGACTGCCGCTCATGCCCTGTACGATACCGCCTGTCTTCTTGAGCAGCCTTGGGTCCGTAATGCGCAGCACAAGCCCTTTCGTTGCCGGAACGTCCTGTTTGGACACATGAACAATCTCAACTGTAAAGCGTTCGACTTCCTGACCTTCAACAACGGTCAAAATCTCGGCTGGGCCTTCCTGAACCTCATGAGACATGGCAACCGGTATCGGCTCCTGATAAAGCCCGTGATCCGGCAGATCATTCATTTTACCAAAAATGCCAAAGTGGGTGTTACGCTCGACGTTGCCCAAAATCTTGCCGTCCTTCGTGAAGGTTGCCCGTTTTTCTCCCGGCTCGCCTTCTTCACTACGGCTAATGGACGTGACGTTAGACTGAACGATCTGGCCACTTCCAACCTCAATAGGGGTTTGAGTATTCATATCGGTGATGACATGGCCCAGGGCGCCATAGACTTTCTGGTGGGGTGCATAGAAGGTCAAGGTGCCTACACCTGCGGCAGAATCACGGATATAGAGGCCAAGGCGCCAGCTTTGATCTTCCTGGTCATAAGCTGGACTCAGCTTGGTCTTCATTTCTTTACCGCCCCGCTTAAAAGAGATATCCAGTGGCCGCTTGGCTTTGCCCGCCTTCTCCACGAGATCTGCAACCTTAGTTACGTCATTGAGCGGCTTGCCATCCATCGTCGTAAGCAGATCGCCAAGTTTTAAACCTGCTGCTTCTCCGGGTGACACTTTGGCACCGTTTTGAACACGTACCAGGTGATGACCAACCACGAGAATTCCAGAGGATTTCACTTTGACACCGATGGTTTGACCACCCGGGATTACCTTGAGTTCAGGCATCACTTTGACATGTACAGTCTTCAGAGGAATTTTACCGAATAATTTCAGTGTAACTTCAGCTTTTCCGCTTTGCTGAGGATTTAAGTGCAGCGGATGCTTCAATGATACTTGAAGCTGCGATTCGCTGGAGCCGTTGAGTTGCACGACATCCGGACGATCTACTGAAGCGAGTGCTTGAACGGGCATGGCAACATCCAGGCGGGACTGCTGACCGGAAATCAACCTAAGCTCATCAGGCAATGAAGCAAAAGATTGGACAGGATCAGCAGATCCAAGGAAACAAAGAAGGAAAGCAAGAACGAAACCGAGCAGTTTTCTCCTGAGGTTAGGCTTCAATGGCTGTCACGCTCCCTTTTTCTTCTTTCGCTTGACGAAAAGGTGGTCGCCAATTGCGTACCTTTAAGTTACCCTGCCCTTAAGGTTTTATAACTGTCAATCATTGACCCAAAGCCTTTCTGGAAGCCTTTTGCGCTGCCGCCAGATTGAGCATTTCCTGGGCATGATGCAGCGTCTTTTCCGTGATTTCGACTCCGCCAAGCATCCGTGCAAGCTCTTTTACACGCCCCTCTTCCGTCAGGTTCTCCACTTGGGTCATCGTTCTGGAGGCTTCAAGTTTCTTCTCGATTAGATACTGATGATCCGCCATACAAGCCACCTGAGGCAAATGCGTAATGGAGAACACCTGACAGGTTTTGGCCAGCAAAAACAGCTTCTCAGCAATCGATTGGGCTGCTCTGCCGCTAACACCCGTATCGACTTCATCAAAGATTAAGACCGGAATTTGATCATGACGGGCAAATATACTCTTCATCGCCAGCATAATTCTGGACATTTCACCGCCTGAAGCAATCTTGGCAAGCGGACGCAGCGGTTCTCCCGGATTGGCGGATATGAGGAATTCCGCTGTATCCATTCCTTGTTTGGTCAGCCGTACTCGATGTCCTTCATATTCATATCCGTTAGGATCCACCTGCAGCTCCAAACGTACCTCCAGAGAGGTTCGCTCCATCTGAAGATCCTTCAGCTCGCCTTCCACTTGTCGTGCCAAATCCTGCGCGCACTGCTTGCGGGCAATACTGAGCTCTTTAGCACTAACCAAAAGCACGCTCAATAGCTCATCCCGTCGCTGCTCCAACGCTTGAATAAATTCGTCCTTGTTTTCCAGCATGTCAGTTTCCTGCTGAATTCTCACGTAGTATTCCAGAATTTGCTCCACATTATCCCCATATTTTCGGCGTAATCCGGATATCATATCTAAACGAAGCTCAATGTCGTTAAGCCGCTCGGGATTGAATTCAATCCCGTCCCGATAATCGCGAAGCTGGAATACGGCATCCTCAAGCTGATAATACGCAGATTGAAGCTGCTCGACCAGCGGCTTTAACCCCTTCTCGTCATAAGCAGATACATCTTCCAATTTCGACAGTGCCCGGCTGACGGATTCGAGACCCGAGGCACCGTACAAGAGGTCGTATGCTCCTGCTACGGAGTCCATCATTTTCTCACTATGGGACAGCTTGGTCCTTTCATCGGAAAGTTCCTCGTCTTCGCCTGTTTTTAGCTCGGCTGCCGCTATTTCCTCCAGCTGAAAACGATACATGTCCAGCATTTGATATGCCTTTTGGCTGGTCTCCTGCAGGTCCCTAAGCTCTCTTTCCACTTTACTAAACTCGGAGTACAGCCCCTGGTATTTACGCTTAGCAGGTCCTATGACCTTATCTCCGTACGTATCCAACAAGCTCATATGCTGCTCTGAACGCAGCAAACTTTGATGCTCATGCTGACCATGGATATTAATCAGTTTCTCGCCAACTTCACGGAGCATGCTTAGATTCAGAAGCTGTCCGTTAATACGGGACGTGCTTTTCCCTTGGGCTGTCAGCTCTCTTCGGATCAGCAAATGTTCCTCCCGATCCGCTTCCACACCCAGCTCCTTCAGCGTATTCCATACCGGATGATCAATGGGAAGCTCAAATAAGGCTTCGATCTCCGCCTTGTCACAGCCGTAGCGAATCAGCTCAGCAGAACCGCGCCCGCCTGCAATTAACCCAAGCGCATCGATAATAATGGATTTACCCGCCCCAGTCTCCCCTGTAAGGACATGAAACCCCGGATAAAATTGCACATCCACACTCTCAACAACTGCCAAATTACGAATGGATAACGTGTTTAACATGCTTAACACCTCCACAGCCTGCTTATATATAGGACATTGACTTACGATATGAATTTATTGATCTGGGATACAACGTGTTCCCCATCGGCCTCCGTACGGCAAATTAACAATATGGTGTCATCTCCGCAGATGGTTCCCATAATTTGGGACCACTCCATATTATCCAGCAGTACCGCAACCGAGTTGGCTGTTCCAGGCAAACACTTCATGACGACAAGGTTTCCCGTACGATCGATGTATACGAAATTATCGATCAGCGCTCTTTTGAGCTTCTGTACAGGATTGTAACGCTGATCAGTTGGCATGGAGTATTTGTAACGCCCATCGTCCGTTGGCACCTTAATGAGCAGCAGTTCTTTTATATCTCGTGAGATCGTAGCCTGTGTAACCTGAAAACCCTCAGCACGCAAAGCATCCACAAGCTCATCCTGTGTCTCAATATCATGGTGGGTAATTATATCCCTGATTTTAATATGGCGTTGTCCCTTCATAAAGAGCCTCCTGAGTATTAACTGTTGTATTCATCATTGCCGATCCATTCTTCGTCTGACCAATCTAAACCTAAACGGTGAATGACCTGTTCATTCATATCGATATAGAGCAGCCCGGCACATTCCGGATACAGCAGCAAAAATGGCATGAGCCGGTCACGGATGCCCGAGCCTGTCCAATCGACCGGCATTCGGTCCCGCGACACCTTTACCATATACAGCTCACCGCTGTCATCGGATGCAACATAATCGACAAACAGACGACTATGGATCGGCCTCTGTCCCGTTTCGAAAGATAAGTTTATTTTTACTTTACCCCCAACCACATCATATCCTTCTTCTTCAAGCATCCCAATCGCTGGATGATCTGGTATTCGCTCATTGATCGGGATACCCGGCAGCCGGTCCGGTGATGGTGACATCAGCCAACGATTCAGCCTATAGCCGATAAGCAAGGCAATGACGACACCAAGCAATATCATTAATAACCAATCATAACGCTCATTCATCCTCTCACCTCGAATTTTGTATTCGCGGATGAGAACATAAATTCCTCTTTTTCAGCAAAAGAAACCCATCATTTCGATGAGTTTCCCGTAAATGTATGAGCCGCTTGTGTTACAACGGTGTCAATCCATTGACTCAAGTGGACAGCATCTTGTCCATCTCCCTGAATCGGTGCTTCTGAAACTTCAGAAACCTCCGGCTCTAAACGCCAGTGGGCCAGGAATTCAATATTTCCTTCCCCTCCGGTAATCGGTGAGAAAGTAAGATTTTTCAATTTGAATCCTATCTCTTCAGCAAAAGTCAGCACCTGCGTTAGAACTTCCTTATGAACCTTCGGATCCCGAACCACGCCGGATTTACCGACCTTCTCCCGCCCTGCCTCAAATTGAGGTTTGATCAGAGCGGCAACATCTCCGGGTTTACCCAGCAGCATTTTCAAAGGTGGCAAAATAATGCGGAGGGATATAAACGACACGTCAATGCTTGCGAAATTAGGCGGTGGGCCCTTCAAATCCTCCGGTGTCATATATCGGAAATTCGTTCGCTCCATGACACACACGCGCTCATCGTTACGCAATGACCAGTCCAATTGATTGTAGCCGACGTCAATTGCATACACATAACTTGCCCCGTGCTGGAGTGCGCAATCCGTAAAGCCGCCAGTCGAAGAGCCGATATCCAGCATCGTGCGCTCCTTCATATCGATATCGAATTCACGAATCGCCTTCTCAAGCTTTAAGCCCCCACGACTGACGTACGGATGAACAGAGCCTTTGACTTTCAGTTCTGACGTCCTCGGGATTTTCATGCCGGCCTTCTCGATCCGCTCGGTTCCAGCGTAGACCAGTCCCGCCATAATCGCAGCTTTGGCTTTTTCCCTACTCTCATAATATCCCTGCTCCACGAGCAGGACATCAATCCGTTCTTTCTGAGATGAATCCATATTATACTCCCGATCGTTACTAAGACATAAAACTTCTCTTGCCAAGCTCAGCGGTCCGAGCGGTCTTCAAATTCCGGATTTCCTGACACACCGATTCCAAGGTCAGCCCTACTTCTTCACGCTGCTGCGGAATGCTTCCATGCTCGATAAACCGATCCTCAATGCCCATTAAGGATACGACTGCATCATGTATTCCCTGTTCTGCAAAATACTCCAGAACCGCACTGCCCATACTGCCCGCTTGGGAAACCTCCTCTAGAACCAGCATGGACGTACCGGTCTCTGCCAAATTCTTGAGCATCTCTCCGTCGAGCGGTTTAAGGAACCGGGCATTAACGACTTCTACCGAAATGCCTTCCCGCTTAAGCTGCTCGGCCGCTTCCTCGGCTAATTGTACCATCGGGCCCGAAGCCAATATGGCATACCCTTCACCCGGACGAACGATTTCCCAAGTTCCAATAGGAATGGGTACCAGTTCGGTATCCATCGGGACACCACGAACATTGTTCCGAGGGTAACGATATGCAATCGGACCCTCATTATAGTCGAGAGCTGTTTTCATCATATGACGAAGCTCATTCTCATCTTTCGGCATCATAATGACGATATTCGGGATGTGACGCATAAAGGCCACGTCGTATACCCCTTGGTGTGTTTCGCCATCAGCGCCAACAAAGCCGGCGCGATCAATCGCAAACATAACGTTAGCGTTATGACGGCAAATATCGTGCACGATCTGGTCATAAGCGCGCTGCATAAACGTCGAATACACGGCAAATACAGGCTTCATGCCTTCCATTGCCATTGCTGCGCACAGTGTTGCTGCATGCTGTTCGGCGATGCCCACGTCAATCATACGGTCAGGGAATTTCTTGCTGAACGGGATTAAGCCGGACCCGCCTGGCATTGCTGGCGTAACGGCCACGATGCGTTTGTCCTGCTCACCCAGCTCAACCAAAGTCTGCCCGAACACTTCCGTGTACATCGGATTTCCTACGGCTTTAAGAACTTGGCCGGATTCAATCTTATAAGGCGTAATTCCGTGCCATTTATGAGAATCTGATTCTGCAGGACGGTAACCCTTGCCTTTGGTGGTTACCGCATGAACCAGAACAGGTCCATCTACGTTGTCAGCCTGATTTAACGTATCGATCAGCTTGTTCAGATCGTGTCCGTCCACAGGTCCCAAATACGTAAAGCCAAGCTCCTCGAACAGAACGCCGGGAACCATCATGTATTTAAGGCTGTCCTTCATCTTCTCCGCAGTCTTTGCCAATTTCCCGCCGATAGCAGGAATCTTCTTCAGCACCATCTCCACTTCGTCTTTAGCGCGAAGATAAAAGCGGTCTGAACGAATTTTGCTTAAATAGTTATGCATGGCACCCACATTGGGTGCAATCGACATTTCATTATCATTTAAAATGACTATCAGCTTTTTCTGCTCATGGCCAATATGATTGAGAGCCTCAAACGCCATGCCGCCGGTAAGGGCGCCATCCCCGATCATGGCGATAACCCGATTGTTCTCACCCTTCAGATCGCGTGCCATAGCCATTCCCATTGCAGCTGATAGCGAAGTGCTGCTGTGCCCGGCTTCCCAGACATCATGCTCGCTTTCAGAACGCTTAACGAAGCCGCACAAACCCTTGTATTTGCGGAGCGTGTCGAACTGATCCATCCGACCCGTCAGGATTTTGTGTACATAGGCTTGATGACCCACGTCAAAAATCATCTTGTCACGAGGGCTGTCAAAGCAATAGTGCAAGGCCAGCGTGAGTTCAACCACTCCCAGGTTCGGTGCAAGATGGCCACCGGTAACGGACAGTTTTTCAATTAGAAAATTACGGATTTGTACAGCTAAATCCTCGAGTTCGTTCACCGATAAGTTCATTAGTTGTTTGGGATGTTTGATATTTGGAAGAAGCACGAAGAATCTCCCCGCTTTCCTTGATTAAGTTTACGTTTCTGAGGCTGACTTGTGAATCAGCCATTAATAGACATTATATCACAAAAAAACCTTATGCATGTAATGCACGCTTAGTGATCCCGAGCCATCAAGAAATCTGCAATCTCGAGCAGTCTGGATGGATCGTTGAAATTCCCCTCGGTGATAACCCGCTTGGCTTCTGCTGTCAGACGTTCAACCTCACGCCTTGATGGGTCCAAACCGATGAAGTACGGATAAGTTACTTTCTCCTGCTTCACATCGCTCTGTACCGGCTTCCCAAGCTTGGACTCATCCCCGACCAGATCCAGAATATCATCCTGAATCTGAAAAGCAAGCCCGATGTGGTGTCCAAAAATCCGAAGCGACTCAATCTGGGCTTCCGTGCATCCGGCGATATGCCCGCCTGCCATAAGTGAGAACATGATCAGATCGCTGGTCTTGTGCAGATGGATATACTCCAGCTGCTCCAGCGTCGTCAACCCTTGTTCACCCTCCATGTCGGCAACCTGGCCTCCTACCATTCCCCGTGGCCCTGCATACTCAGCAAGATCCTCCACAATCGACAGCACGCGTTCTGCCGGAACGCCAAACTGTCTGGAAGCCTGAATTATGCTATAGAAAGCGTGGGTCAGCAAGGCGTCGCCGGCCAAAATAGCACTGGCCTCACCAAATACCTTGTGATTTGTCGGTTTGCCTCGGCGGTAATCGTCATCATCCATCGCTGGCAGATCATCGTGTACGAGCGAATATGTATGGACCATCTCAACAGCACATGCCACCGGAATTGCGGCATCGCGTGATCCGCCCCCCGCTTCGCAGGCAGCAATCACAAGCAGCGGACGCATACGCTTTCCGCCTGCCATTAAAGAATACGACATGGACTTGTGAAGGGTTTCAGGAACTTTCCAACTTGGGGGAAAAAGATTCGTAAGCTCACTATCAAGCCTGTCACAAATTTCATTCATATATTGATTGATCGGTTGTCTATTATTCACCCAGTTCACCTGTCTCCTCCAGCGTCCCGCCAAAGGGCTTGCGCTTAAGTTCCCCGCCTTCTTCAACAATCATTTCGATCTTCTGCTCAACCTGCTCCAGCTTTTGGCTGCACATCTGCGACAGCTTCATGCCCTGTTGAAATAAATCGATGGCCTTCTCCAGAGGTACGTCTCCATCTTCCAATTGCTCTACAATGGTCTCAAGCTGAGCCATTGCCTCTTCAAAACTGATCTCCACGGTTTCATTCCCCATGCCCTTCATCCTCCTTCATTCCCCATACTTGACACTGCAGCTGTCCATCACTGACCCTCACATTAACCAAATCGCCCAACTGCACATCCTCTAAAGACTTCACGAGTCTCTGCTCTTTCTCGTCATACACCAGACTATACCCTCTGGACATAATCTTAAGCGGACTGAGTGCATCGAGATGCCGCATTTCGGTTTGAAGCTGTGACAGCCTGGATTTCATGATGGACTGCATCGCATTCATTAACTGGCGGTTAGCCTGATCTTTCCTTCGCGCCGCAAACTCCGCTTGCGTGCGCGGATTGTACCGAATCAACCCCTGATGCAGTGATTTTTGCCGCTGACGGCTCAGGGATAGCTGCGATTTCAAATTCCCGTGCAGCCGCTGTGACAGCATGTCCAACCGCTCAGCATGCTGCAGCATGTATCGGCGAGGGTGAACAAGGACGGGAGAGCGCTGAAGTGAAGCTAAACGCTCACGGCTCCGCTTCAGGCGCTGCTGAAGCCCCTGATTCAGCTGCCGCTGTCTCTGAACAAGCTGCCCCTTCAATTCTGCGCTGCTTGGTACCGCAAGCTCCGCTGCAGCAGTTGGCGTAGCTGCCCGAAGATCGGCAACAAAATCGGCGATCGTAAAATCCGTCTCATGACCAACGGCCGATATGACAGGAATGTCCGATTGATAAATGACTCTTGCTACGATCTCCTCGTTAAATGCCCACAATTCTTCAAGCGATCCACCGCCGCGTCCTACAATGAGTACGTCTGCCTCAGCCATGTCATTCATTGTCCGAATCGCTTTAACAATCGAAGGAACTGCCCCTTTTCCTTGGACCAGAACGGGATACAATATGGTTCTCGCTTGAGGGTACCGCCTTCTAATGGTAATCATGATATCCCGAACAGCGGCTCCCGTCGGCGAGGTAATGACGCCAATCGTCTTGGGATAAAGCGGCAGGGGGCGCTTGCGATCAGCCGCAAACAAACCTTCCTCCTCCAGCTTGGCTTTCAACTGTTCATATGCCAAATACAAACTGCCGATACCATCCGGCTGCATTTGAACAGCATAGAACTGGTACTGCCCATCCCGTTCGTAAACCGACACGTTTCCACGAGCTATGACCCGCGAGCCTTCCTTCGGAATAAAGGGAAGCCTCTGATTATGGGTGGCAAACATAATCGCACGAATCCGGCTTCCTTCATCCTTGAGGGTGAAGTACATGTGACCGCTGGAATGATGGGTGAAATTCGAAATTTCACCTCGGATCCAAACATCTGAGAGCCGCGAGTCGCCTTCCATTTTCATACGAATATAACGGTTTAAATCCTTTACGGATAAGACGTGTCCTGGATCTGCTGATTTCATATCAGGCCAACCCATTCAGCCTTTTGGCAGCTAACAAGGTATTCTGCATCAGCATCGTGATGGTCATGGGGCCTACGCCTCCAGGAACCGGGGTAATAGGGCCGGACACTTGCTTCACGCTCTCGAAATCAACATCCCCGGCAAGCTTTCCGTTCTCCAGGCGATTCATCCCGACATCGATGACAACGGCTCCAGGTTTCACATAGCTGGCATCGATCATATTGGCTCTGCCGATCGCGACGACCAGAATATCCGCTTGACGAGCAATTTCGACCATGTTGGCAGTTCTGGAATGACACATCGTAACCGTGGCATTCTCCCGCTGAAGCAGGAGGGACACCGGCTTGCCCACAATATTGGATCTGCCGATTACAACGGCATGCTTGCCCGCAATCTCTATGCCGGTTCGTTTAATCATTTCAATCACACCTGCTGGAGTACATGGAAGCAAGCTGTCATCGCCTATTACGAGGTTACCCACATTAACCGGATGGAAACCATCCACGTCCTTCTTCACCGAGATTGCATCGATGACAGCTTTCTCATGGATGTGTTTGGGCAGAGGCAGCTGAACCAGAATCCCGTGAATGGAATCCTGGGCATTAAGCTTGTCCACCAGCGCCAGCACTTCTTCTTGGCTGGATTCCGCGGATAGCCGATGCACCTCCGAATAATAACCCAGATCCTGACATGCCTTTTCCTTGTTACGAACGTAAACATGCGAAGCCGGATCATCACCTACAAGTACAACAGCCAAACCAGGACGTACATTCTGCTTGGACAATTGTTCTACTTCTAACGCAATCCCCTTGCGAATTTCCTCGGAAATCTGTTTACCGCTAATAATCGTTGCTGCTGTCATCCTTATCTCTCCTCCACTATGATGGAATGATGCGGCCTTTACGTTAAGTGCGCACAGTTCAAGACTGACGCAGCTTCAATTTGACTTGGTCCAGTTCTTGAATCATCCGGCCCAGTACGCCGTTCACGAATTTACCGGACTCATCGGTTCCAAAATGCTTGGACAACTCAATTGCCTCGTTTACGGCAACCTTCCCAGGCACATCTTCACGACTGCTCAGTTCATATACTGCCAAACGCAGAATTTGACGATCCACACGGGAAAGACGACTCACCTGCCAGCCTTTCAAATAATGAGCGAGCAGTTCATCAATGGATTCCTTGGATTCCCAAGTTCCATTAACGAGCTGCAGTACATACTCCTTCATTTGGACTTCGTCACCGATTACCCGCTCGGTCTCATTCTCTTCGGCCGCTTCCGAGAGCAGCATCGACACGGCTTCCATGCTGTCGACTTCGTTCATCTCCATTTGGTAAAGGCTCTGAACGACAATCTCTCTAGCTACACGTCTTTTCATTTCGTTCCTCCTGTGGACCCTGCCTGAATCCATTTTTTCTAATTAGTATGATCCATTTATCATCAAGACTTGACAACAATAAAACTACCAAAAAAAAACCTGTGAATATCTCTCTCCGCAAAAAAGGCGCACTAAACCTGTCCTCAGCATTTTTTCCGGAGAAAGCATATCACAGGGTTCATTTAAACGGCCGCCAACGCTCAGAAAGCCAGCGCCCCCATTCCTGAAAGTGGAACATGGAGCCTTGCTTCAAATCCTTACGTTTGCCAAATATATAGCCGATAAATACCACTAATGCAAAGAACAACATATCCCAAAAACCGGATAATAAATAAATCAGTCCGCACACAAGCCCGCCGGTCACGCCGGCAATTCTTCCTCTGTGACTCTCCCATATTTCTTTCCAGGGCATTTGGGAAGCTCACCTCTATTCCACGCGGCTCTTGAAGCTTGGTGCCTGAACCACGTTAGCAATATACACGGATACGGATGACACAGGTATTCCAGTTGTATCCTCAACAAAGTCGTGCACCTGCTTCTGTACTTCGGTTGTCAGCGTTGGAATGGATTCCTCTCCATCAACCACGGCGCGAATCGCGATATCCAGACCTGACTGGGATACTTTGATTCGGGACTTCAAATCCTTTACGCCTCGGACGCGTGAAGCAGCCTTGAGACACAGATTCTCGATCGTCTCCACAGAGATTTGGATATCGCCAAATTCTGTACGCTGATCAATGGAATTCAGGTTCGAGCGATCACGTCTTACTGAGATGTAGAAGAAACGAATGCTCAGCAAAAACAACACCGCAGCTACGATAATTCCAGCCCAGAAAAGACGTTGTTCCTGCACACTCGTTAACGTATACGGAACAGCGCCGCTCAACAGGAGGATGGCAACTACGGATATAACACCGATGCTTAAGCTGTAGATAAACAGCAGAAGTCTGTCCATTATTTTGGCCACGATTCAGCACAGCCTCCCTTATAAATTAGAGTAAACCCTCGACATCGCTGCCCAGGGCTAGCCTGAAACTATTCTATTTCACGCGTTGAGCCAGATCCAACTCTTCCGTCTTCTCTACGGATTTCATGAAATGGACATCATGAATATGTACATTGACTTCAATAACCGTAAGCCCTGTCATATTCTCTATTGAACGTTTCACGTTGCGTTGGATTTCTCCAGCTACTTCCGGAAGACGATACCCGTATTCCACAATAACGGATACATCAACAGCAGCTTCGCGTTGTCCCACTTCCACTTTAACACCCTTGGATAAGTTTTTGCGTCCGAGCAGTTCAGCAATACCGCCTGCGAAGCCTCCGCTCATTCCTGCAACTCCACGCACTTCAACCGTGGCAAGTCCAGCGATGACTTCAATAACTTCCGGCGCAATCTGAATCTCACCGATATCTGTACGTTCGAATTCTGTAGGCAAAGTTTCCGCCATTGTCTCAACACACCTTTCAGAATAAGTAAGCGGATGCACCCGAACTGCATAAGGCATGCGCTCTTATTACTCATACTATACCATTTGGCCAAGTTTATGACAAACTTGGCCAAAGTATTCAAATCTCATTTTCTTCCAAAAATTTAATATCAAAGTCACCCTTCAGGAAGGTAGGATGATTCATCAGTTTTTGATGGAACGGGATTGTAGAATAGATTCCCTCAATCTCGAATTCCGCCAAGGCGCGCTTCATCTTCGCAATCGCTTCTTCACGAGTCGGCGCCCATACAATCAACTTGGCAATCATGGAATCATAATAGGGCGAAATGGTATAGCCGGGATATGCCGCGCTGTCCACCCGCACGCCAGGACCACCTGGAGGTAGATAGAACTGAATCGTTCCCGGTGCAGGCATGAAGCCTTTGTCCGGATTCTCGGCATTGATGCGGCATTCGATGGACCAGCCGTTAATGACAACATCCTCTTGACTGAAGGAAAGTGTGTTGCCTTCAGCGACAGAGATCATTTCCTGGATCAGATCCACCCCGGTTACCATTTCGGTCACCGGATGCTCTACCTGAATCCGCGTATTCATTTCCATGAAGTAGAACTGACCGTCTGGCGACAATAAAAATTCAAGCGTTCCGGCACCAGAGTAATCAACAGCTTTCGCCGCGCGCACCGCCGCTTCTCCCATCCGGCTGCGTACCTCTTCACTTAGCACCGGACAAGGAGCTTCTTCAACCAGCTTCTGTCTCCGGCGCTGCACGGAACAGTCACGCTCTCCGAGATGCACGGCGTTGCCGTGTTTGTCAGCCATAATTTGAATTTCGACATGCTTCATGCCGGTTAAATATTTCTCAAGATAAACTCCCGCATTGCCGAATGCTTTCTGAGCTTCCTGCTGTGCGTTTGTAATCTGCTTAACGAGCGACTCTTCGTCCTCTGCGATCCGAATTCCCTTACCCCCGCCACCTGCAGTGGCTTTGATAATGACCGGATAGCCGATATCCCGGGCAAGCATAACCGCCTCGTTCAGATCCTCTACCAAACCGTCCGAGCCCGGAATAACCGGTACACCGGCATCCTTCATCGTTTGTTTTGCAACGGCCTTATCCCCCACTACGGTTGATTGCGTCAGCCGAAGGACCGATAAAGGTAATATTGCAGGATTCACAGATCTCAGCAAAGTCCGCGTTCTCGGCCAGGAAGCCATAACCCGGGTGAATGGCATCACACTCGGTCAGTGTGGCAACACTCATAATATTGGTGAAATTCAGATAACTGTCTTTGGATAGTGTAGGGCCGATACAATAAGCCTCATCCGCTAAGCGAACATGCAGCGACTCGCGATCCGGCTCCGAGTATACAGCAACGGTTGCGATGCCGAGTTCCCGGCATGCCCGGATGATACGAACGGCAATCTCTCCCCTGTTCGCAATAAGCACTTTTTGAAATGTCATGCAGTAACCTCCTTCGGACTCTTACGACTCTCGTTCTTGGCGAGTCCCTCCATATTACTCCGGCTTCACCAGAAACAGAGGCTGCCCGAATTCTACAAGTTGTCCGTTCTGAGCGAGAACCTCTACGATTTCGCCTTTGATCTCTGCTTCCAGTTCGTTCATCAGCTTCATGGCCTCAATGATGCAGACCGTCGATTTATCAGTCACCTTGTCCCCGGGACTAACAAACGGCCCAGCTTCTGGAGAGGGGGAACGATAAAAGGTTCCTACCATCGGTGAAACGATTTTATGTAATGAGCTGCTGCTATCCTCCACTGTATCCTGCCCCGGTGCGGCTGCAGGCGCCTGATTCCCCGTATTCGGCTGTACGATCTGTGGTGCCATCACTTGCTGTGCTGGTATGTACGCTTGCGGCGCAGCTTGATAGTTGTTTACAACCTCAGCTGCATTAGGTTTCTTAATGGACAAGCGTGTACCTTCGCTCTCAATCTCCAGTTCATGTACGGAAGTTTGATCCACCAGCTTAATAAGTTCTTTGATTTCGTTTAATTTAAACATTATCGACGTTCACTCCTTCACTTTCTTGGAAGCCCTTGCTTAGGACAGTCAGTCAATAGCTTAGAGTATTATATCACAATCAGGCGAAATAGAAAGAGCCCAAGGCAATCCTTAGACTCTTTCAAGAGTATCGTATAAAGATGCTTTATGTTGAATCCTGCAGACGGGCTTACGGCGTAACATATCGGACAGTTACTTTATCCGGTGAAACCTTCAGTTCCTTCATCACAAGATCGACAATGCCGGCTGCGCCTTTGGCATCAAGTTTGTCGCTCAGAACAACAACATTGTACTTCTCGCTTTCTTCTTTTACAACAGCGTTGCCAAATTGCTGCTGCAGCGACTCCTCGATGCTGAGAATCACTTCCTCTTTCTCTTCAGCCGCTTTCAGCTGTTGGGTTGCTTGTGCCGTTTGCTCCGGCTTATCTTCGTGATTGTCGATCTTTGTCATCAAATCATCGTATAATTTCATATTTTTTTGTGCCCGCTCTAATTTATAGGACTCCAATTGAGCTTCAGCGGAAGTTGCGTTGGCAGCCACTTGCTCTAATATTTCTTTCTCTGATCCCTCTCCGGTATTCGTGCTGCTGGTATCTTTGGAATTCTCAGCTCCATCCTTGGATTCCTTCACCTCAGGCTCTGCCGGTTTTTCTGCTGCCCCATTCTCTTTTCCTTCATCCCCTTGCTCTCCCTGTGTCGCTTCCGCAGGGTCTTGAGCACCTGTGGCACCTGTATCGGTTGTTCCAGCCCCTTGCTCATTAGCACCGGAATCGCCGTCCGTGCCTTCTTCGAGAACTTCGTTCACAACCAGTTCGTCACCAGTGCCTGTAGTTCCGTTTGCTTCTTGTCCAGCACCTGGCTTCTGTCCGTCAACCTGCGTGCTCTCGGCAACAGGCGGTGCTTTGGTTCCGGAATCATCCGTAAATAAGTAGTAGGCTGACAGAATGACCATTAAACTCAGCATGGAAACCAACCAGATGGTTTGTCTTTTGTTATTCATTTGAACTTTTCCTCCTTTAATTGAAAAACCTTGGAATGAACGATCGGCTCATTCGCGAGACTCCTTGCTTACTACTGCTTGCGTGGGACAACGGATATTCGATAGGATGGGACATTGAGGCCGCGCTGGATCGCATCCACGATCAAGCTTTTGACAATTTCATTCTCCGCGCCCTTGGCTACGACAAGCACACCCCGGACCTGCGGCTTGATCTTCTTGGTAATAATGGGCGTTTGATCACCGGCTGAATCGTAAGTGACGATCTGCCCGTCGCGCTGATAGCTTGTAACATGACGTTTCCCCCCGTTTGCATCGGTTTCCTCCGTCAGCTCTTGTGTATCCTTCATGTTGCGCTGAACCACCAGTTCTTCCGTAGAATCCACGGTTACCATCACATCGACGGATCCTACGCCTACAATCTGTTCCAACATGGTCTTGGTACGCATCTCGAAATCCTGCTCTATCGATTCAAAATCCGCTCCGCCGCTGCTTGAAGTCCCCCCTTGCGTTGTAGATACTGAGGCCGATTCGGGCGGTGGCTCACGGCCGATATTCTCGTGATCAAGCTTCTTTACATTCACGAAAGAATTGAACAGCATGATTGCCACACCGATAAGACCCAGAATGATCAACCAGCGGAAGGTTTGTATTTTTCTTGCTCCGCCAGCTCCTCCGCCAAGCCACTGTTCCAATCGCTTCAACCAATTCCCCATCATCCTCACCTCCGCTACAGCTTTTTATCCTGCTCCTGGCCTGGCATATATATCGTGATCAGATCCGGCTCCAAATCCCAGCGACGGCTGATGTAATCCCGTACGGGCTCCGCCCTTGCCTCCTCGGCTATGCTTACGGCCTCTGCGTTATCCTTAGCGTTTGCCTTCCCATCTCTTTCCGTTGATGAAGGCTCAACGTTGACTCGAACAGAATCCACCGGGGGGATGCCGACGGGGTGCTGATTTTCTTCCTCCACTGCAGCATCCGCTTGTTCCATCCCGGTCAGTCTGACATCGACAGAACGTATTGCCGCGCCGGAATATCCCTTGTCCTGTCCGGCAACCGCAGCCAGTACCACCTTAACCTCTTGTACCGCTTCCCCTGTTTCTGCGGAAATTTCTTCCTTCATCACCCGTGCCAGTTCATTGCCTGCCCACTGAAGGCTTTGACTCTGCTGCATATCCTTCAGCTTCTCAGCCTGTGCCATAATCTGTTCCAGTTGAACCTCTTCCGGCAGCCCCTTCTCCTGACGTTCCAGCTCCATCGCCAATTGGTTCTCGGGCGGGTCCGTAATCAGCGAGATAATCGGACTTAGCAGTGTGAGCAGGATGAGGAGGCTTAGAACTAACCGGGCATAACGTTCCATCGCCTTGCCAGGCAGTATCAGATCAACGAAGGCCGCAAAGAGGACCACCATAATGACGCTTTTCAGCCAAGCTCCAAGCCAGTCCATTCGTCACCCCTCCTAAACTGCGACTATTACATTTACCTTTTCACCTCATCATGACGGTGATGTTGCCTGCGGTGAGCAATATCGTTATCGCCAGGAAGAACATCATGCTCACGGCGGCCAAGGCTGCAAACACATACAGCATCGTCTTTCCGATCGTTTGCAAGCAGGTCCCGATCGGCGTGTCCCCAAGCGGCTGCATCACCGCAGCTGCCAGATTATATATCAAGGCAAGCGTCAAGATTTTGATTGCAGGAAATGCACACAGAAACAAGATGATGATGACCCCTGCCAGACCGATGGAATTCTTAACGAGCAATGAGGCCGAAATCACGGTATCCGTCGCGTCTGCAAACATCTTGCCGACTACCGGAACGAAATTGCCTGTTACATATTTGGCTGCCCGGATCGTCACGCCGTCCGTAACCGAGCTGGTTAACCCTTGAACGGAAATGACGCCGAGGAACACGGTAAGCAGCACGCCCAGAACCCCCATGGAGATTCCTCTAAGCAGATCGGCAAGCTGGGTCAGCTTGTACTTTTCAGACAGCGAACTCACAAGATGCAGCAGTGCCGAGAAGAACAGCAGCGGGAAAACAATCGTGCTTATCAAGGTGCCTACCGTATGTACCATGAATATGACCAGGGGATGAGCAACCGATACCGTTACAACATTCCCCATTGACGCCATGAGCGCAAAGAGCAGAGGAAGCATCGCCATCATGAAGTCAATCATCTGCGTGATCGCATCCCGCGCATATCCAATCGCGATGCTGAAGCTGTTAACAGCAATGACCAGCACGACCATATAACAGATCGTATAGGCTACGCGGCTCACCGTGCTTTTTTCAAAAGCCGTCTGCAGGTTCTCCAAGATGAGACTCATGATGCTCAGCATGACGATGGTAGCCAGCAGTTTGCCGTTATAGAGCACCTCATGCCATAAATATTTCCCAATACCGGACATAACCCCTTTGAAACTTAACCCGTCGCCGCCCGGCAGCAGCATATCCATCAGAGACGGCGTCTTGCCGTCCGGGAAGAATCCGCCGTAATCCTTCATCAACCGGTCCCAGTATTTCTCAACCTGGTCCGTCGGCAGCTGCTCCGTCTGCTGCTCCACCCAATCTCCTGCCGGATTTGATGCCTCAGCCGCGGATACCGTGCCGCACAACAAGCCGGAGAGAAACAACATCAAGGTTAGTAAACGAAACACGGCTAAGCCTTTTTGAATGGTCGCTCCTCTTCCCATGTCCCCCCACCTTTATCAAGCCGGGAGGAGCTTCAGGACCGTCTCGATAATGATCCCGATAATCGGTACAGCGAGCACCAATATGAGCACTTTTCCCGCCAGTTCTATTTTGGATGCGATTGATTCCTGTCCGGCATCTCGTACGATCTGGGCTCCCATCTCCGCAATATAGGCAATGCCGATAATCTTCAGGACCGTCTTTAGATATATGATCTGGACTCCAGAGTTCTCCGCCAAATCCTCCAGCATGGATATGACATTTCCGATCTTCCCGATGAGGAAGAGAAAGATCAGCACTGAGGTCGCCACGGCGAGAAGAAAGGCAAAGAGAGGCTTCTGTTCCTTGACCACCAATATCAGCACGGTTGCGATGAGACCCAGCCCTACCACCTGGATAATTTCCATAAAGGTCCACCTACTGGAATAGAAAAATACTTTTGATTTCCTTAAGCAAATCGTCGAGCAGTCTTATGACCATAAACAGCACCACCACAAACCCGATAAGAGTCACCCAATGCGCCATGTCTTCCTTGCCCATTTGTTTCAGAACGGTATGAATCATGGCGATAATAATGCCGATACCCGCGATCTGGAAGATGGCATTCACTTCAATGTTCATTTCCTTGGCACCTCGCTAAAAGATCAAAATGACGATCAATGCTCCAATTAGCAGCCCCAGACTCTTGCTCATCTTTTCATATTTGACCTGGTCGTCCCTAGCCGCTGCTTCTTCATGCTTCAGCTGACCGACGGCCAGAGCTATATGTTTGATCTGGTCCTGCCTGTCACTGGTGCCAAGTACGCCGCTAAGCTGCTCCAACACCTCTCGCTCGGCACTTTTCATCGATGTTCGCTTCCAATATTCACCGAGTGCCTTCCGGATGCTGTCCTGTGCGGATAACCCGTAGTCGGGTCTCATGTAAAGTGCAGCTGAGGCAAACAAGGATCTGAGCGGCTCTCGAAGGGAAGTGCCAATTCGCTCCAATGCATCGGGAAGCGGTGTAAAACCGTAGCTGATTTCCGTCTCTAGCCGTTGAAACGCCAGAATGAGTTCTCTTAGCTGCCTGGGTCTTGTCGCAAACTGCTGGGCTTGAAAAAATCCGGCCAAAGTACCTGCTCCCAGCACGAGCACCGCGCCCACCAGTTTAAGCATAGGCATCACCGCCAGGCGGGCCGCTCGCAGCCGGCTGAAGTGTGCGCTGACCTCCGTCATACAGCTTGTATGATCTTTGGTCACCCGTTCTGTTAAGAACGGCATACATCTCAAACATCCGGTTCTCCAGTAATCCGGAGAGTGCTGGTCGGCCCCGCATATCCTGGACGGATGAGCCATGCGCCGTTGCAATCACGCTTATGCCTGCATGCAAGGCTTCAATGACAGCTTCGGCGTCTTCCGGGCGGCCGATCTCGTCCACAATCAGCACATCCGGCGACATGGACCTTATCATCATCATCATCCCTTCCGCTTTCGGACATCCATCCAGCACATCCGTACGGGGACCCACGTCAAAGCCCGGCACTCCCCGCAAACAACCTGCAATTTCAGAACGTTCGTCAACGATGCCAACTTTCATTCCCGGCCAATGCACGGCCGATTTCCCCCATTTGCCATGGCTGATTTGCCTCGCCAAGTCCCTGAGCAGCGTGGTCTTGCCTTGCTGAGGCGGAGATAGAATCAGCGTGTGCAGGACCCTCTTCCGCTTGCGGTCCAGTAAATGCGGGATGATATCGTCTGCTGCTCCCTGTACTTCCTTGGCAATCCGTACATTGAATCCGCTGATGTCCCGAATGTGTTCAACTCTACCTCCGCTAAGCACGGTCCGGCCTGTGAGTCCAACCCGATGACCGCCGGGTATCGTGATGAACCCTTTGCGCAGCTCCTCTTCCATGGTGTAGAGGGAATGATTACTGATGAGATCCAGCAGCCTGTGGGTGTCTTCGCGTGTCGGTTTATACGCTTCTTCTGGCCGCAGAGTGAGTCCGCCCCGCAGGTCCAGAAAGTGATGCTTACCCGCCGAATTGATTTCGAGCGGACGCTCCTCCCGGATGCGCACCTCCTCCACATGATGGAGAAGCTCGTTCGATAAGCCCAGCAGCATTCGTTTTACGGTTTCGGGAAACAGTTCCAGCCAGCTCAGTGTCATATCAATTTCCCCCAAGTTGTCCTTTTTTGAAATATGGCGCTTTACAGAACGTCATTTAAATAAATAGAACTTCTTATCCCATGTGTATGCTTGTACCGAGAAATTATGCAGCGAATCTATCATTTTTTTAAAACTCCGTATAAGAGACAGGAGACGCCGCACAAAATCCAGCCAATCTTCCCCCAAGACAATTTATCTGCCATTCCTACAAGACCGATCGTTGTCGTAATAATCAACACCAGCGGACCCGTGAAAGCCAGTGCTGAATTAACAGCCAGCGCTTTATCAACTTGATTCAGTCGAAGCATGATGATGGCCGCCACAATCTCGAGACTGCCGGAGAAAATTCGCAATGTAGCCATACTAGCGACAAACTTGTCCAGCATGCTGTTTATCCTCCTTCTTCCTTCTTCACGTCAGTGATGTTTAAAAATATGCGAGTGACTCTCGTTTTATCTCTATTTTTTTCAATTTCATAGAACCGATATCTGAAGCGAATGAACAACGCAAAAAATCCCGATCGATATCGACCGGGATTACTCTATTAAAACAGGTATAATAGCTGAAAATGTTATCGTCGAACCTGCGGTCCGCCAACGGAAGCCTGCTGGTCTGTATCCAGCCCGTACGCAGTATGCAGCGCCTGTACAACACCTTCGAGATTGCTGCCCTCAATTACGCAGGACACTTTAATCTCGGAAGTGCTAACCATCTTGATGCTGACGCCTTGCTGTGAAATCACATCGAACATCTGAGCTGCCACGCCAGGATGGCTGACCATTCCCGCTCCGACAATCGACACTTTCACAAGATGATCTTCCGATGTCACATCACGGTACGGAAGTTTACCGCGAATCTGCTCAATTACGGACAGTGCGCGTTCGCGATCGCTCAGGGAAACGGTAAAGGAAAAGTCCGCTTCGCCATTCTGCACACCACTCTGCACGATAATATCGACGTCAATCGCTTCCTTCGCCAGCTCTCCGAACACTTGAGCCAAGACACCCGGCGTATCGGCAACACCCAGGATACTGATTCTGGCTACATTCTTGTCAAATGCAATTCCGCTGACAACCACACCTTGCTCCATGCTTGTTTCCTCCTTAACAACCGTACCCTCGTTATGATTAAAACTGGATCTGACGACTAGCTTGACTTGATTATGCTTCGCATATTCAACCGCACGCGGGTGAAGGACCGCTGCACCAAGATTGGCAAGCTCCAGCATCTCGTCATAGGAAATCTCCTTCAGCTTCCGCGCGCATTGGACTACCCGCGGATCTGTAGAGTAGATTCCGTCCACATCCGTATATATTTCACATACATCCGCTTGAATGGCTGCTGCAAGAGCAACCGCGGTGGTGTCTGATCCTCCGCGACCAAGCGTCGTAATTTCTCCTTCTTCGGACATTCCCTGGAATCCCGCGACAATGACGATGTGACCATCGTCAAGCGCCTTATGCACGCGCTCAGGCATAATGTCGGTTATACGAGCTTTGCCATGGACCGCTTCCGTACGGAAGCCTGCCTGCCAGCCAGTAAAGGACATCGCCTTGCGCCCCAGGCCGTGAATAGCCATGGACAGCAGTGAAATCGATATCTGTTCCCCTGTGGTCATCAGCATATCCATTTCCCGCGCCGGCGGGTTATCATTCAACAGTTTCGCCTGATCGATCAAATCGTCTGTTGTATCCCCCATAGCAGACACTACAACTACACATTGATGACCTTCATCTTGTTTCTCTACAATTCTTCTGGCAACACGCTTCATGCGTTCTGTATCCCCAACAGAGCTGCCTCCGAATTTCATGACGTACAGTGACAATGCTTCTTTCACTCCCCGCTAATCAGTATGTAACAGCATTCAGGTGGTTTCTCACTTTAAAACAGTATAATACGAAAGTGAGTCATCCCGTCAAGGCTTTTCAACAGCAAAACGTGTACAGCGCATGGATCCAAGCCCGGCTCATCGCAAAAAACTCCCGTACATGCGTACAGGAGTCCTTGATTTAGAACATATTGGCACCCTGCGAGTCTTCGAAGGGTCCCGTTTAAGCCATACTAAGCACGGGAGATATATTTACCTTCGCGCGTATCAATCAGAAGCACATCGTCTTCGTTAATGAACAGCGGAACCTGCACATTGAGGCCGGTTTCCACTTTCGCACTCTTCGTAGCACCCGTAGCCGTGTTGCCTTTGATTCCAGGCTCGGTCTCAACAACCTTCAGCTCAACGCTGTTTGGCAGGTTGATACCAAGGATCTCACCTTGGTAGCTGATGATGTTAACGTTCATGTTCTCTCTCAGGAAGTTAAGCTCCCACTCCAGCTGCTCGCTGGTCAAGCTGAACTGATCATAAGTTTCGTTGTCCATAAACACATGCTCTTGTCCGCTTGCGTACAGGTATTGCACTCCGCGGTTGTCGATGATGGCACGACCGATGGTTTCCCCCGCACGGAATGTCTTCTCAACGGTGTTGCCGTTGCGAAGGTTTTTCAACTTGGAGCGCACGAAAGCTGCGCCTTTACCCGGCTTCACATGTTGAAAATCCAAAACGCTAAAAATATCGCCATCCACTTCAACGGTCAAACCTGTTTTAAAATCGTTAACTGAAATCACTAAGATTCCCTCCTAAGGATACGGTTTAATGAATTGCATTTCATTCCTGATCGAACATTCTTGGTCATAAGAGACTCCTGGAGCTGCCTCTTTATAGTACAGTGTAATCTTTGGACGAGCTAGTCAGTATATGAATACCCGTTTCCGTGATTACGATATCATCTTCGATACGCACGCCTCCAAGCCCAGGCAGGTAGATGCCCGGCTCGACCGTGACCACCATGCCCGGCTGCAGCACATCATCACTCATCTTGGAGAGGCGCGGAGATTCATGAACCTCCATACCCAAACCATGTCCCGTGCTGTGGCCAAAATATTCGCCATATCCATAACGTGAAATGATATCACGTGTTAAGGCATCTGCCTCGCGTCCCGTCATGCCTGGTTTAATATGATCCAGTGCGTGAAGCTGCGCTTCAAGCACAATATCATAGATTTCCTTCAGTTTAGGGTCAGGATTGCCGAGTGCAACAGTTCTTGTCAAATCGGAGCAGTATCCGTCAAGCAGCGCACCGAAATCAAATGTAACGAATTCATTCCCCTGAATGACGCGCTGACTGGCAACACCGTGCGGAAGGGCGGATCGTTCGCCGGAGGCAACGATGGTGTCGAAGGAAGAGGAGGTCGCACCATGCTTGCGCATGAACATTTCCATTTCCAGATCGATCTCCCGTTCCGTTTTACCGCTCGACAGAATGGTCAGCACATGACTGAACGTTTGATCCGCCAAATCTGCCGCTCGCTGCATGATACTCAGCTCTTCAGCATCCTTAAATATACGCAGTTCCTCCACAAGGCCTGTAACTGGCGCCAAGCTGATTGGTGCAAGCTGTTCGGAATATGTGGAAAACACACCGTATGTAACATGATCCTGTTCAAAACCAAGCGAGGTGATTCCTTCTGCAGCAAGCAGATCTTTAACCGTATCCATGACCTTCGGTCCATGCTCGACCACTGTAAACCCAACCGCTTGCTGCGGAGCCTGTGTCATGTAACGGAAATCCGTCAATAGATAAGATTCATTCAGCGTGATCAGCACATAACCGGCAGATCCGGTGAATCCCGTCAAATATCTGCGGTTGACCGGACTTGCAACCAGCATAGCCGACAAGCCTTTGCCTTGAAGTTTCTCACGCAGCTCAACAACTCGTTTGTTACTCATTCGTTACCCTCTCCTCTCACCCATTTCCCAAGAGCAAACTATCCTTCTTGGTCATCCAGAACTTGTAAAAGGGCTGACAAGCCCAGTGTGTAACTGGCTGCGCCAAAACCCGCGATTTGCCCGACAGCAACAGGTGCTATGACGGAAGTATGACGAAATTCCTCCCTGGCATGAATGTTCGATAGATGAACTTCCACTGTCGGAATACGGGCGGAACTGATGGCATCACGTACAGCGTAGCTGTAATGAGTCAGTGCGCCTGGGTTAAGGAGTATGCCGTTCGCGTGCCCAATAGCTTCATGGATCCGGTCAATAATTGCACCCTCATGATTGGACTGAAAGAAGGTAATACCGATACCGGCGAGATCCGCCTGTTTGCGCAAATTATCTTCGATCGCCTGCAGGCTGAGTGAACCATAAATCCCCGGTTCCCGGAAGCCGAGCAGGTTTAAGTTCGGTCCGTTTATCACCCATATGGATTTCATAGGGTTTCCCACCTTTTTCGTCAAATAACCAAAAGCTATTTTACCATAGGCAGCATGAGATTGAGAAGTTTTTCTTGTCTAGCCTGTCACCTTCTTCGGTTCACGCAGTTTCTCATCGGTGAATTCCTGCGCTGCCGTATAGCCGATAAATAGTCCCCACAATATAAAAATACAAACTTCGGAGATGTTTGTATCCCACGGCAGCTTCTTGACCGGGTCCGTCAGTCGGAGCCACGGGTTGAGGGCAATAAACAACACAGCCCACCATAAAATTCCATAAGCAATCCCGGGCCATGGACCCTTGAGTTTCCTTAGCAAGAGCACATAGATAAGCGAAGCAATGACGGAAAAGGCGATGAAGGATAGCCACCCGGCGATTTGACCCGCTGTGCTCTTGAGAAATTCATGTTTGAAGAATGGCTCCAACAAAAATCCAGGCAGCACCTTCGTAAAACTCAGCCAGTAAAACAACCAGAGTACAGCCCCCCAGATCAGTCCAGCATAATAGCCCAGCTCCAAGGCAAACAAGAATGGACTCGTTACCTGATTCTGCTGCCGAAATTGATGTTCATGCATCTATCGATTCTCCTCTCTATGCTATGGAAACACTTCATTGCCTCAGTTCTTCTTTCAAAGTAGTATGCACCTCTTCCCTTACGGCTAATCCAACTAGAAATTACTTTCAAAATTCGATACAATAGTTCATAGAACGAAAAACATGTCAGGGAGGGTGAACTGGTTGTCCGATAAGTCAACCCCGATCAGCTATGGAGGCCAAGCTGTAATCGAAGGCGTTATGTTCGGCGGCAAGCATGTCAATGTGACAGCCGTGCGGCGAAAAAATAACGAAATCAAGTTTCTAGAGGTGCCTCGCGAAGACAAGACATGGGTTCGTAAGCTGCGGAAGATTCCGCTTCTTCGCGGCATCGTCAGTCTCATAGATTCAACAATCAAAGGTTCCAAACATCTGAATTATTCGGCTGATGCTTACGCAGACGATACGCTGGAGCCGGAAGAACGCGAGAAACAGAAAGAGAAGGAAGACTCAGGCTGGAGTTTAAGCATGATTATTGGTGTCGCCGCCGTCAGTGTGCTTTCCTTTATATTCGGTAAGCTGTTGTTTACACTCGTACCTGTTTTTGTAGAAGATTTCTTTTTTGGCGATACATTTGATCACTATATTGTGCATAACCTGATTGAAGGCGTTATTAAATTAATACTGCTCCTTGTGTATTTGTGGGCGATCTCCCAAACACCTGTCATTAAGAGACTGTTCCAGTACCACGGTGCTGAACATAAAGTCATAAGCGCATTCGAAGCAGGTGAAGAACTGACGGTGAAGAACGTTCAGAAATATACGCGCCTGCATTATCGCTGCGGCAGCAGTTTCATGATGCTGACTATTGTGCTCGGCGTTGTGGTTTACTCGGTAGTCCCATGGGATACCATGACAGAGAGGGTCATTCAACGAATCGCGCTTCTTCCGGTGGTGCTGGGCGTTTCCTTTGAGTTTCTGAAACTCACCAATGCCATGCGTGATACGCCGGTGCTTCGTTTCCTCGGATATCCCGGTCTGTGGCTGCAGCTTCTGACTACAAAGGAACCTAATGATGCTCAGGTTGAAGTATCCATCGCATCCTTTAACAGAATGCGTGAGTTAGATGCTCAATACGAGAATGTTACCGTTCACCAATCTGTGACAGGAAGTGTGCTGGATCCCGCGAAAGGGTGATAATCCATGAGAAGGCATGCGATCATTTTTTGGACGGCTAGCACCTTAGCCGCCGTAGGGCTGCTGGTACTCCTGTTAGAACCTGGATCAAGAATGAGTATTCTGATCCCCTTGATTATTGTTGGCGTTGTGTATTTGCTCTACAAGTTTCCGCCGCGCCGCTTAAGCAAGCGTCCCAAGGTGAAGCCTTCCAAGAGAACAGTCGGCAAAAATGGCAGCCAAGAATGCTCCGGTGCGAAAGAGCAGTCCAGCTAAACGCAAACAGTACCCGTTTCAGGTCATCGATGGGCAAAAAGGTAAATCAGACCCGCCGGATGATGTTCCTAAATATCATTAACAATAAAAAACCGCCCCCTGCATGGAAATGCCGGGTGGACGGTTTTTTTATTGTTCAGAGCTCCAGCGGCTGAAAAATATCGTCCCTGCCGTTAATCCGGAATTATACAAATCCTCACTCTCGTCCTTCGTCAGGTTGAAATGTGTCGTTCCGATGCCGAGCGTCGGGATTTTGATCGTTCGGTTTCGATTTTTCTGCTCGATATACCGTTCATCGTGGGCCGACAGCATCGTCTCAAACATGGCAGTCAGCATGCCGATGGGCCCCTCGATCAGATGAGGAAAGTTGCTATTCTTTCCAACCATTTGAAAACCAAGCACAGGCAGCGGCTTAGGCCCCCCTTTGGAATCACGGTCAAAGAGCCACAACGGGAAATTGCTAAGCAGCCCTCCATCCACAATGTAGACAAACTGATCTGCCAAGGATTTGCCCTTAGCAGCCCTGCCCAATAAGCGAAGAATGACCGGATCAAAAAAATAAGGAATGCTGCAGCTCATACGAACAGCCTTGGCCACAGGGAACGTTTGCGGGTTAATTCCATATTGACGAAGATCATCAGGAAGCACCAGCAGCCTTCCGTTTGTTATGTCAGAGGCTACAATATACAGCTTGCCTGCCGGTATGTCCGAGAAGGTAAAGATCCCTTTCGCAAGTAAAATGTCTCGAATCCAGTTCTCCAGGGCTTCTCCGGAATACAGACCCTTCTTAATCAACACCCGCAAGGCAGGACCGATAAACTTCGTATTAAATATCGGGGCGCGCTGGAGAAACGAATGAAAAGGCGTTTCCTCGATAATATCCTTGATCTCATCCGCGCGGTAACCGGCTGCCAGTACGGACGCAATGATTGATCCGGAAGATGTTCCGGCAACGCGGCTGAACTCTACCCCGGCATTCTCCGCTGCTTTGACAGCCCCTGCAAGCGAGATGCCCTTGACTCCCCCACCTTCAAAAACCGCATTGATTTGCATACAAAAATCCCCCGCCTCACATGGTCTAATGACTATGTATGAGCACGGGGGAAATTTCATACCTATAGGACTTGCTGGATTATCTATAATATGATTGCAATTGATCTTTAAGACCTAACGGATTGCTTAAAATATTTTCTGCTCTAAAGAAAATGCTGCCTGTAACCTCTGAATAATTCTGATTGTACTTCAATTGGTTAATGATTTCCGATGCGCTTTGCCAACCGATTTCACTGGTTCCAAGCTTGTAGGGTGCATGACCGATAATGAGATCCACGTCCGTTCCTCGAACCTCGCCAACCCACCAGTCAACCAGCTTGTCATAATCGACAGCCGGATTACTCATGCTCCAGTAAATCTGTGGAGCTACATAATCGATCCAGCCGTTCTGGATCCACGCCCGTACGTCGGCATACATGCTGTCATAAGCGGTCACACCGGCTTTGGTATCGGATCCGGTTTTATCCACTGACTGGTTGCGCCATACACCGAATGGGCTGATTCCGTATTCAACGTTAGGCTTCGCACGGTGAATACTCTCACCAAGCGACTGGACAAATGCATTGATGTTGCCGCGGCGCCAGTCTCCGAGATTGGAGTAAACTCCATTATTGTACTGCCGATACGCGGCATCATCGTTAAATACCGTATTGGATGGATAGAAGTAATCATCCAGATGAATGCCGTCGATATCGTACCCGTTCACCACTTCCATAATGGTATCAATAATGTGCTCACGCGCATCCGGGATACCTGGATTGATATACAGTTGCTTACCGGTGTTCACGATCCAGTCCGGATGGCTTAAGGCCACGTGAGATGGATCGAGTGTTGCTGTCAGGATATCGGTGTTGGCCCGGAACGGATTGAACCAAGCGTGGAACTCCATATTCCGTTTATGTGTTTCTTCTACCATGAATGCCAGCGGATCATACCCCGGGTCTGCCCCTTGAATGCCAGTCAGCACCTTGGACCAGGGAACCATGGAGGAAGGATACAAGGCATCTCCAGCCGGACGCACCTGCACGTACACGGTATTGATGCCAACTTCCTGGAGTGAGTCCAGTAAGGAGGTATAGGATGCTTTTTGCTGTTCGGCGCTGGTTTTCGATTTTGGCCAATCGAGATTGAACACCGTGGAGATCCACGCCCCTCTGATCTCGTCTCCCGTGGATACGGGCGGCGGAACGACTACCATGCCTGTGAAGAGCGAAATACGCTGTGCCGTTTGATTCCACTCTACTTGCAGGCCAAGATTCTCACTGATAAACCGCAGCGGAACCATAACCCGACCGTTCTTAATCTCAACCGATGCATCCAGGGCTACGGATGAGCCGTTCACAAATGCTGTTTTTTTGCCGGAAGTCAATTGAAGATTGGAACCGTCCTTACCGATCGTTACCGTCTTCGATTTCTGATCCCAATCGACCGATGCGCCAAGCCCCTCACTGATAATACGTGTTGGAACCATCGTCACATAGACCTTGGGCAATATGTAAGGAGATACGTCACTGTTCAGGTTAACACCGTCCAACTGTATGCTGATACCGGCTGTCTTCGCTTGCGCAGTTGGGACCACCGACGGGAGACACAATAGCAGCATAATCAGCACCAACAACCATCTACGAAGCTTCATTTCTATTATTCCTCCGAAAATATGAAATTTGCAGGTAAATCTAACCTATTAATAAAACACTAGAAATATGACAGTTTAGTTTAAAAAAGCATCTGTCACAAGCGGACAGATGCCACATTACGATTCGTTGACTAATTCGTTATGAACGTCACGCAAATCCTGAAGTCGATTCTCATCACGCTTGAAATACTCGACAAGCGTCTCAATTCTCATAATGGAATCCCAGCTCAAATGATGCTCGATTCCCTCAACGTCCTTATAAATATTTTCATCCTGTACACCGATCATCTCAAGAAATTCCTCAAGCAAATGATGGCGTTCCATGAGCCGCTTGCCCATTTTTTTGCCTTTGCTGGTCAACACCAATCCACGATATTTTTCATAAATCAAATATTCGTCTTTGTCCAGCTTTTGAATCATTTTCGTGACGGATGAGGGGTGAACCTCCAAGCCTTCGGCAATATCCGAAACGCGCGCATATCCTTTTTCGTCAATCAGCTTGTAGATGCGCTCCAAATAATCCTCCATGCTAGGTGTCGGCATCTTATTCCCTCTTTTCTATAATTACATAACCATTGCAAAAAAACCTCTTTTACCTGCACTAGTAATGATACATGTTTTTAAGACCCGTTGGCAAGTCCTGGTCCAATCCTATAACATTATTGACTTATGAATTGGACCAGCTTAACCTGCTCATTAGAATTTGAGCCACTCCGGCGTAATGCCTTGCAGCCAAATCGTAATTTTGTACATTTGATCCGTAAAGAGCAGAACCCCCATCAGAATCATCAGGATGCCGCCTACCTTCATCAACGTGCTGGAATATTTCAGGATCCAGCGGGTAGAGCCGATAAAGAATGCCAAAATGAAAAATGGAACGGCAAATCCTAGTGAGTACGAAGTGATCAGCGGGAACCAGGTTCCTGGATCAGAGGCTGCCAGTGCAATGATTGCAGTTAAGATCGGCCCGACGCAAGGCGACCATCCTGCGGCAAACCCGATGCCAAACAAAAACGTTCCTATGTATCCGGTCGGCTTCGATTTAAAATTGAATTTCCGATCCTTCATTAGAAATTTAGGCTGGAAGAGGCCGATAAGCATAAGTCCCATCACAATGATAAGCAGTGCAGACAACTGGCGAATCAGATCCTGATACTCTGTAAAAAACTCCCCGAATAAACCTGCCCCCCAGCCAAGGGTGTAATAAACGGCAGAAAACCCAAGGATGAACGCCAAAGTGTGCGTCATGGTCCGGAAGCGGACCTCCTTGCGGTTCTGCTCGTTCTTCAGGTCATTCACCGACATGCCTGTAATGATGGATAAGTAGGACGGGTATAACGGTAAGCAGCATGGAGATATAAAGGAAGCAAAACCGGCAGCAAACGCAATGCCGATATTAATATCAGCCATTTTATTTCAGAACCCCCTTATGTCGTAAAGCCCTTTTTGCCGACAAGTGTAACGATAAGCAGACTAATCAGCAGCAGCACGATAGTTGCACCCGGTGCCAAATTGAATACGCCCGCAAGCATCAGTCCCCCGATAACGGCAATTTCGGAGATGATAACCGATAAAATGATGGAGCTTCGGAAGCTTCTCGCCAGCAATAAACTGATCGCTACCGGTATGGTCAGGAGCGCAGATACCAGAAGTGCGCCCACAATCTTGATGGCCGTGCTTACGACAAGTGCGGTCAGAACCGTAATGATCATGTTCATCATTTTGACAGGCAGCCCGCTGACGCTTGCCGCATCCTCCTCGAAACTGAGCAGGAAGAATTCTTTGAAGAACATGACCACCACCGCGATCACGATAATCGTTACACCGCCTACCATATAAATATCGGTGGTATCCAGCGTATAGATGCTTCCAAATAAATAACTCATAACATCCGTATTATAGCCCATTCCCAATGTGAAAAACAGCGAAGCCAACGCTACGCCGCCAGACATAATAATCGCGATTGACAGCTCGGCATAGCTTTTGTATGCCTTTCTCAGCTTCTCAATCGCAAAAGAGGCCAGAACCGCAAACACAAGTCCTGCGGCTAGTGGATATACTTCAATCAAAAATCCCAGCGCCACACCCGCAATCGTGACGTGCGACAAGGTATCGCCGATCATGGACAGCCTGCGCAGCACGAGGAATATCCCGATAAGCGGGGCTGTTAAACCGATCAGAACCCCTCCGATCAGCGCCCGCTGAAAAAAATCGCTAAGCAAAATATCAAGCAATGATAACGTCTCCTTCTCCTGCTTCACACAGTTCCGTATGCAAATGCATTATACGAGCGAATGCTGCAGGTCAACTTCCGCGCAATTCTCGATTTCATGGGAATGGCGAACATAAAATTGTATTTTCCCGTTCTGCGATACCGGCGACTCTCCCAAGTAGTCTTTAACCATGTCCAAGTCATGGGTCACCATCAAAAAGGTCATATGATGATGGGCATGCATATGGGTAATCAATTCAAAAAATCCGGCCTGAGTCTCGGCATCAATACCAATCGTTGGCTCGTCCAATATGAGCAGATCCGGACGATTGATAAGCGCACGGGCCAGGAATACACGCTGCTGCTGACCGCCGGACAGGGCGCCGATCCGCTTGTCTGCAATATCCTGAATACGCATGACTTCCAGAGCATCCTCGCATTTCTGATGATCCAGACGGGTCAGACGGCGAAACATTTTCTTGCGGTTATATAACCCGGACATCACCACTTCGCGCACGGTTGCCGGAAACAACGGGTTGAACGAATTTTTCTGCGGAACGTATCCAATCCGCTCCCAGTCCTGAAATTTCCGGATCGGCTGACCAAACAGTTCGATGGATCCTTCCACGGCAGGCAGCAATCCAACGATCATGCGAAGCAACGTGGTTTTGCCCGCTCCGTTAGAGCCGACGATCCCTACAAAGTCTCGTTCTTTGATGGTGAAATTAAGATCCTTGATCACCTGCTGATCGCGATAATGAAAGGATACATTCTTGATTTGTATAATCGGTTGATGGCAATCCTGCGCTGCCGGTTCCATAACCAGGCCGCCTTTCTCTCTGTAGTCTCTCTATCAAGTATACGAGCATATTAACATTCCATGACACAAAAGAAGAGGGGGATATTATCCCCCTTCTTATTTATTGTAATGCCTTCGTTAGATTTTGCAAATTTTTCTCCATCAGCGTGAAATAATTCTCACCGCTGTCCACCTGCTCCTTCGTCAATCCTTCTACCGGATTCAGCACCAGCGTTTCCACGCCCGCTTCATTAGCCAGCGTTTTTGCAAGTTTATCCGATACAAGTTCTTCGAAGAAAATATATTGAACTTCCTTCTCCTTCACCGTTTTGGTCAGGTTCACAATGTCCTGTGCTCTCGGCTCAGCATCTGGAGACAATCCCATAATCGCATGCTGTGTCAGACCATAATCCCGGCATAGATAACCGAATGCCTGATGAGATACAACGATGTCTTTTTTCGGCAAACCGGACAATTGATTCGTAAAGTCGTTATCCAGCTTCACGAGCTTCTCTTTCAATCCTTCATAGCGCTGTTCATATAAGTCCTTATGTTCGGGATCCACTTCAACGAGGCTATTCTTGATGTTCTCCGCCATCGCCAATGCCGATTTCGGACTTACCCATGTATGTGGATCTGCATGATGCGCACTCGCGTTATTCTCCGTTGCGCCTTCTTCGTGGTCATGGCCTTCATGATTTTCTTCGGCACCTTCCTCGTGGCTGTGGTCGTGCTCCTCTTCATGAGCTGCTTCTCCATGCCCGTGACCATCGTCACCCTCTGCATCAATCAACTGAATGCCTTGGCTGACTTCGACTGGTTTCACCTGGGTATCCTTATCAAGCCCCTTCAGAAAACCGGGTACCCATCCCTCAAGGCCTGCGCCATTATAAAGAAACAGCTGAGCTTTGGAAGTGTTGACGATATCCTGGCTGCGCGGAGTCCAATCATGCGGCTCTACGCCGGTTGGCAAAAGATTTACCACATTGACCTCGTCGCCGCCGATCTCCTTCGTAAATTCATATATAGGATAAAAGGTAGTAATGACGTTGACCTTGCCTTCTACAACGCCTCCGCCCGATTTACTGCCACACCCGGACAAAATGACAACTGCCAATAACATGGAGGTTATACTCCAGGTCCAACTGTTAAGCATATTCTTTCTCTTACTCATGTTCATCTCCCCACACCGCTCCGTTCATTTAATCGTAAACTTTACTAACAAGATTATAAGAGCAGGAAAACCCAATTGTCAACCAAATCGTAAAAATTACTATTAGATTTCGATAGAGATGTTATGTACTCCTTATTAACGGAAAAAAATAACGGCGTACCCTTAACAGGGTACACCGTCTATTCCGACTTCATTCAACATAGTCGCACATTATTTCACGACAGCTCCATTAGGCATGCTGTCCGGTACCGTTGCAAGCGTTAACTGATCCCCCTCGGAAGCGGCCAGGATCATCCCTTGCGACATTTCTCCTCTTAGTTTCACCGGCTTCAGATTGGTCACACAAATCACTTTGCGTCCCACCAATTCCTCCGGCGTGTAAAACTTGGCAATGCCGGATACCACTTGCCGCTGTTCGAAACCAAGATCAAGCTGCAGTTTCAGCAGCTTGTCTGCTTTCTTCACGGGCTCTGCGGAGATTACCTGCGCCACTCGAAGCTCGACCTTGGCAAAATCTTCTATGCCTATCTCCTCTTTGAGCTCTACAGGCTCTGCTGCGCTATTCTCGGATGAAGAAGCCCCCGAGGCAGAAGCCTCTTCCTGGACAGCCTTCGTGCCGCCTGTCATCGCCTCTACGATGAACGCCACTTCTTGCTCTGTGTCCAGACGCGGGAAGATCGGCTCGCCTTTTTGCAGTTTCGTTCCGGCCGGAATGGCCCCGAACTGACGGCCGCTCTCCCAAGTCGTCAGCTCACCCTCCACCAGGCCGAGCTGATCCCACATTTTCTTCGGCGTACGGGTCAGGAACGGCTGCAGCAGAATGGACGCTACGCGGAGCGTTTCCACCAAATGACTCATCACGGATGCGAGTTCGTGGCGTTTGCCCTCATCTTTAGCCAGCGTCCATGGCTGTGTCTCATCAATACTATTTGTTGCTGCGGCTGACAAACTGGCTGATCGCCGTCAAGGCAACCGAGAATTCCATATTCTCCATAGCGGTCTCGACTTTGTCATACACGGTCTTGGCGGCTTCCTCTATGGCGGCATCAAACGGTGTCACACCTGCAATTAATGCCGGGACTTCTCCGTCAAAATATTTATCGACCATGGCCACGGTGCGGTTCAGCAGGTTGCCCAGGTCGTTGGCAAGATCCGAGTTTACCCGCTCGACAAAGCTCTCCGGCGTAAACGTACCGTCCGCGCCAAATGGAACCTCGCGCAGCAAATAATAACGAAGCGCATCCAGTCCATACCGGTCAATCATCGTGACCGGATCAACCACGTTCCCTTTGGACTTGGACATTTTACCGTCCTTCATGAGCAGCCAGCCATGGGCAAACACTTTTTTCGGAAGCGGCACATCGAGTGCCATCAGGATGATCGGCCAATAGATCGTATGGAAACGCACAATCTCCTTACTCATCAGGTGTACATCGGCTGGCCAGTATTTATCATACATGCTGGTGTCCTCTGTACCGTATCCAAGTGCCGTTATATAGTTCAGGAGTGCATCAATCCACACATAAATCACATGTTTCGGATCGCTTTTGACTTTTACGCCCCACTCATAGGTCGTACGAGAAACAGCCAGATCCTCAAGGCCCGGTTTAATGAAGTTGTTGATCATCTCATTCTTGCGGGACACCGGCTGGATAAAATCCGGGTTCTCTTCATAGTACTGAAGCAGGCGGTCCACATACTTGCTCATGCGGAAGAAGTAACTCTCCTCCTTCACAAGCTCTACCGGACGACCGCAGTCCGGACAATTGCCGTTCACCAGCTGACGCTCCAGGAAAAACGATTCGCAAGGTGTGCAGTACCAGCCTTCATACTCGCCCTTGTAGATATCATCTTGCTTGAGCAGTCGTTCAAATACCTCCTGCACAACCGTTGTATGGCGCTTCTCCGTGGTACGAATGAAATCCTCGTTCGAGATGTCCAGCTTCTTCCACAGATCCTTGATTCCAGCCACAATGTCGTCCACGAACTGCTGAGGGGTCTTCCCTGCTTCTTCCGCTTTCCGTTCAATCTTTTGTCCATGCTCATCGGTTCCCGTCAAATAACGGACATCGTAACCTCGAAGCCGCTTGTAGCGAGCCATGGCATCTCCTGCCACCGTGGTGTAGGCATGCCCGATATGCAGCTTGTCGCTTGGATAATAGATGGGTGTTGTAATATAAAACGTCTTTTTGTCGGCCATAAAAACCTTCCTTTGCCTTAAATTAATTGTTGTATCAAGCTATTGCCGGCATGCAGGAAAACAGCAAAAAACCCCCGTCCCCATGGGACGAGAGTTGTTCTCACGTGTTACCACCCAAATTCCCTGTACCCTTAAGGGCAACAGGCTCTTCTGCCGTCAAGCGGCCGTCCATTAACGCTGGCTCACGCCGCTCCTTTACGGCAGCCTCCCATGCTGGCTGCAGCGCTCAAAAGCGGATCCTCCAAGACCATTTTCCGAAATTCGCCATGACCGGTTTCCAGCTTCCCCGGCTCTCTGTACAAGGCGCAGCTTTTCGTACTTATCTCTTCCTCGGATTTACCTATAATTTCTTATCATTTTAATAAAATGGGCTGCCGGGTGTCAAGCCGGTCTGTGCGGACATCCTATTCCTACTGTCAGCATGCCACAACCGGCAAGCATTTTACCAGGGACAAGGACTATTCCTCTGTCAATGGAGAGTGCGACTCTCCTTTGCGCGGCGGAACCATGTCAATGCCGCCAGGATTAAACGGATGACATCTTGCAATCCGCTTGGCCGCCAGCCAGGACCCCTTCAAGGCACCGTGCACTTCAACGGCCTCCAAAGCGTAGGCTGAGCAGGTCGGATAAAATCGGCAGGTTGCCGGTTTCAACGGTGAAATGAATTTCCGATAGAAGTGTATCGGCACCTTCACAACCCTGCGCGCGGTGCTCATGCCCGGTTGTCCCGTTTTCCTCCACTTGAAGGTGAGGTTCCCTTATCGGTATTATCCTTGCTGCAATCCCGGCAGTAGCCAAACACTTCGAATTTATGCTGAACGACTTGAAAATCATCCGGCGCATCGGTCAACTGCATCGGACAGAACGTGATCGGATACGTCTTCTGGCATTGCAGGCAGATCATATGATGATGGTGATGATCCTCGCTGCACCGTCCTCTGAACTTGATCCCTTCCTCGAACACGACCTGCTCCAATACGCCAAGCTCATACAATACCCGAAGATTACGATACACCGTATCAAAGCTCAAACCGCTGTACTTCCGGCCCATATATTCGTATACATCCTTGGCTGTCAAATAGCCGGGATGTTCCCCAAACAATTTGGCAAGCGTCTTGCGCTGATCGGTAATGCGCAGCCCCTGTTCCGACATGGCGTCGATAATCTCTTCTGTCGTAAGCATACGCAATAACCTCCTCTTCATGAAGATACTCTCTCCTTATAATGCCTGAAAAATGAGACATCGTCAATGTAAGCGGTTATGTGCCTGCTGTGTTCGTACATTGAACGCCATGCTTCAATAGTGACGGCTTCGGATCACCGCACCGACGGATACGAATCATCATAAAAAGGGCAGCCCTCTCACCATTTCCGTGGTTGTAAGGACTGCCCTTGTTGTCATTAGAAAGTAATATTAGTTCTTAACCTGCGGCAGCGGCTGCAAGAGGATGTTGATTGGCAGACTGCTTCCCGGTGCTGCTGTGAACAAAATCTCTACGCTCTGCTCGTAATTGCCTGTACGGTACAGTACTGCGGCTTCATTCGGAGCGGAAATTGCGCCTCCGCTTGTATTCGGCGTCTGAATGATGTTTCCGTTCACCATCATCGCGCCCATGTATTTGCCTCCGCGCGGATTCAGCGTGATCAGCGTATTGGGCGCTACGCGGTGCAGCTTGATTTTGTACAGTACACCGAAGTTGCCGGCATTGGATTGATATGAGCCGTTAATGCCGTCATACCCTTCCAGATTCGG
Organism: Paenibacillus vortex V453; assembly: GCF_000193415.1. NCBI lineage: Bacteria > Bacillati > Bacillota > Bacilli > Caryophanales > Paenibacillaceae > Paenibacillus > Paenibacillus vortex. The sequence goes on along the minus strand of NZ_ADHJ01000018.1, from coordinate 240,139 downwards.
ATCATTTGTCTTGTCACCCAGCGCAAGCCGGGAAGGTGTATTCCCTACCAGTTCGTAAGACTCGATGATCCGCGTGGAATCCGGATAGGTTCCCCGGTTATGAACGCCATCACTCGGATGCAGAATCAGATAAGGAAGCTTTTGAATCGGATCCTTGACTTCATCAATCATGATAACGTCATATCGGATCGGCGAATCCGAATACAGATCAGCAAACATCGAGAGCACCTGCTGGTTCTTCATCGTTTGCGCGCTTAAATCTTGTAAAATGATTCGACTTTCCCCAGGTGCAAGGGAAATCGTCTTGAACGAATCCGGTGACTGCATCGATTCAAGGTAACGCTGCACGGCTGCTTTGCCTGTCGCTGTAGGAATATTAATCGGTCCGCCCATTCCGGTATACTCGGTTGTCAGGCGTGCCGTCGATGTGTTGATATTAGTTGCGACTACGTACATCTTCATGTTTTTTCCGGTTGCGTTCAAATGGTGAATCATGAAGCGTGTGCTGGCATTGCCAATCTCGCGGTACACAATCCCCTCTTGATATACTGTTTCCGGAGAGTTGCTGCGGATCAGCAAGCTGGGCTCGGAGCTTCTCGTAATGGGCATAAGATTCCATGTTGGCACCGCTGTTCCGTCAAACGTATATTTGTCGCCGATACCCGTAAATAACTGATTGAATTGATCCTTTGTATACAAGACCTCATTCGTTACGTTAATGATTTTCTCATAAGAGCTGGTGGCGCCATGCTTATCCGTAACAATCAATAACACTTTATGCGGGCCGGCCGTGAAAAAGGCCTGATCATTGTTTTCCCATTTATACGTAATCTCATCGCCAGGATCACTGTCATAACTCTGGTTGATATACGTAATTTTCTCACCGATCTTATATTCCTTCTTATCGGTATCAAACATCGCTACAGGCGGGGTGTTTGGAGCTGATATATGGATGCTGAGTGTATACGGCTCGCTCCACTCCCCACTCGAATCCTGTACGGAGTAGGAAACCGTATGCACGCCGGGTTCATTGAAAACCTCTTCGCGGCCTTCCCAATGCTCATTTACGATCGCAAGGCCTGTCGGCGAATACGAGTTCGTTTTATACGTAACCTTCTGACCGGCAAGGATCTCACCGGACTGAATGGTAAAGGAAGCCACCGGCTTTGAGCTCACGCTGAGTATAATACGCTTGTTCGGCTGATCCACCCGATAAGAGATATCAAGCGCCTGCGTAATGCTGGTCAGCGGCACCATGAACGTATTGTTGGACTGGTACGCCGGGCCCTTCATTGATTTTCTCTGACCATTCACAGTATATACGCTGCTGTTCGTCTTGAAGCGAAGCTCATCGCTGCCACGGATAATGATCGTTTCTTTTGTTTTCCCGTCATAAGTCAGTTTCAGGCCGACCCGATCGACAAGGGAACGAATCGCAACATAGGATACGCCATTCTTGACAGCCATCGGCTGTCCAGCGGTATACGTTTTCCCGTTCTGGTACATCTTGTTGCTGTTCATCATCAGGATCAAGTCATTGGGGCCAAGATTCGGTATATTGGGAGTCTCGCTCCCTGGTTCCCCCCCGTTATTTCCACCGGGTTGTTGACCGCTATTGCTGTCATTGCCCATATTGGATAAATCCAGAATAACCTTCTTCTCTGGCTGATTAACCTTATATGGAATATCAAGCGCTTGCGTGATTGCGGTTAATGGAACCATAAATACATTGCTGCTCTGATAGGCAGCGCCTTTCATTGGGCGCACCTGTCCGTTCACTTTATAATTGCTGCTTCCTGTCGTAAAGCGTAGTTCATTGCCGTCTTTAAGGATGATCGTTTCCTTTGTCTTGTTATCATAAGCCAGCTTTAGTCCTGCGCGTTCAACCATCGCACGGATAGCCACATAGGATACTCCTTGCTTCACAGCCATCGGCTGTCCTGCCTTGTACTGCTTACCGTTGTGATACATCACATTGCTGTTCATCATCAGCACCAGTTCATTGGCTGAAACCTGGAAAGTGCCGATCTCGGACTCATCTTTGGTCGTACTGCCCTCTTCATTTTCTGATACCGTATTATCGGAAGGATCGCTTTCCTGCTCCTCCTGCTGTTCATTTGGTGCAGAAGAATCGGAATCAGGATCACTTATCGTACCTTCGACTGCCTGGGTCGGTGTTTCATTTGGCGTTTCTTCGGCTTGCTGCAATTCCGTCTGCTGTTCTCTGCTCTGCTGGGTTTGTCCTTCCACCGGGGACTGCAGCGCTGAATTGCTAATTAGCGCCGGAGCTGTAATATCCGGTGATTCAGCTGCCACGGGAAGAGCCGTTGATACTTGGGCCGCGGCAAGGACTGTAATCATCGAGATTCTTTTGAAATTCATCCTTTACTCCTTTAAAACACTCAGTATAGTCTGTCTGCCTCTATGGGACATAGTATTAGACGCCAACATTCCCGAAAAGTTGCTCAGAAATAGCTGGAAAATAGGAAAACCGGAGCATTCCCCGTAAGGAAGACTCCGGCTCCAATAACATTTATTTAATTATTGACATAATCCTGGTGGCCGCTCCAACCCAGCGGATAAGTATCGCTAATGCTGACCGGGAGTTTCCCTTCCGGTATCACCTTGCCCAACAAGACGCCGGCAGCCGCATTCATATAATAAGGTGTGTTCTCGTAACTGCACAGATATGTTGCAACGGGAGGAAGGTCATTCATATCATATGGATTGCGGGTTGCAACAACAACGATTGACACACCCTCAAGCTCAGCCAGCTTATTCACCAGCTTCTCGTTGTCCCGCGGGGAGACGGCGTCTCCGACGTGTACGTAGCCACGTACAACTTTGTCTATAGTCCTTCAGCACGCCTTAACTGCTTGCTCTACCTCCGCATCCGACATATCGGTTCCGACACGCAGATCGTCTGCCTGCACCCCATAACTTCTCAGCGCATCGCCTAACGTATAGCTTTTGCTCCAGGCTTCATCCACCTGGGTAGCTTGCAGCAGCTCTGGCCAGATAACCGCAATCGCTTGCTCTGCCTGAAGTGGAAGCTGGCCTTCGTCTTTCACCAGCGTGATTCCTCTGCCCGCGATTTGGGCCAGTAATTGTTTGGTCTCTTCCGTCACCTCTCCAATCGTTTGGACCGGCAGCTCTTCGGCAAGCTTCGCATTGCGCTCCTTGAGTGCTAATATCCGCTCTACAGACCTGTCGATCAGGTTCATGGACAATCTTCCGCTTTGAACGGCTTCAATGACAGCTGTAATCGCTGCGGTCTGCTCTGACAGGGTATGGCTGACCAGCACGCAGTCCGCGCCGGCTTCAATAGCACGAATCGCTCCTTCAGGAATGCCGTACTCTTTGGAGATGGCATGCATCTCCAGACAGTCTGTCACGATCAGCCCTTCAAACCCCATCTCCTCTCGAAGAAGTCCGGTCAGCACGGCATGCGAGAGGGTTGCCGGGAGATCACTCGATTCGATTGCCGGGAAGCTGACGTGCGCGGTCATAATCGCATCAACGCCAGCCTTGATCGCTTGCGCGAAGGGGTATAATTCTACACGGCGAAGGCGTTCCATATCATGCGGCACAGAAGCCCGCCCCAGATGGGAATCGACGCTGGTGTCGCCATGTCCGGGAAAATGTTTGGCCGTTGCAGATACGCCCTCTTCCTGGTATCCCTTGATCGCAGCTGTCCCAAGGGCAGCAACGGCTTGCGGGTCTTCACTGAAGGAACGTACGCCGATCACCGGATTGCGAGGGTTGTTGTTGACATCCAGACAAGGCGCAAAGTTCATGTTCACACCGAGTGAACGAAGCTCACGCGCCCCAATCTGTGCCACCCTGTAGGAATCTTCCGCGCTTCCCGCTGCGCCAAGCGCCATATTACCAGGAATGCGGCTGATGCCTTCATGATCGATTCGTGCAACCATGCCGCCTTCCTGATCAATCGAGAGCAGAAGCGGAAGCTTCTGGCTGCCTGAGGCGAGCTGCTGCAACGATTCCGAAAGCTCGGCCAGCTGGGGCAGCGTTCTCACGTTTCGGCGGAAATAACAGATACCCCCGACCTGATATTGATCGATCAGTATGTTTGCATGTTCATTCGGCGTTAGGGCATTGAATCCGCATATAAACATTTGCCCTACCTTTTGCTCTAAAGATAAATCCGCTATCGTCCATTTCATGGTTTCAAAAACCTACTTTCTATCAATTTAAGGACCATGCAAGGCTGGTTAAGCGGGTTCGTATGATGACTTGGCAGCCCGCATTCGTACAGGGAGATCTTAGACCGTTGCCTCCCCGGACATTTCCCGGAATTCGGATGGTGTCATGCCCGTGGCCTTTTGAAACACCTTGGTGAAATAACGGCGTTCATGATAACCGACAAAAGAACCGATCTGCGCAATATTCTTATCGCTGTTCACAAGCAGAAACTTGGCAGCCTCCATTCGCTGTCTCGTCAAGTATTCCACAAAGGTAAGACCCACATGGTTCTTGAACAATAAGCAGAAGTAACTTGAGCTGATGCCCAGATGTTCCGAGAGCTCCTCAATGCCCAAATCCTGCCCCATATGGGTATTGATATACTCTAATGCGGATGTAACCAATTGGTCGGGTGTTTTCTTGACAGCTACAGGATTTGGAGCCTCATCAATAAGCGAAACGGTGCTGTAATACTTCTCTTTCGCTCTCTTCTTGCGGATTTCCTCCCCAATGTCCCGAATCTTCATCTCCAGTTCACCGTAATGAATCGGCTTGCTGATATAATCTTTAACGCCAAGTTTGATTGCTTCCCGCGCATATTCAAATTCCTGATAACCCGTCAGCAAAAAGATTTCCGCCTTGCTCCCCTTATCGCGGATCTTCGTAATAAAGGACAATCCATCCATCACAGGCATCCGGATATCCGACAGAATCAAATCGAGATGATGCTGATCAGCTACTTCAAGTGCCTCCATCCCGCTTCTGGCAAGTCCGACAACCTTCATCCCCATCTCTTCCCAAGGCAGAACCCTGCTGAGATTGTTCAAGATGGGAGCCTCATCGTCAACTAATAATACCTTCAGCATGCTGCCCTTCCCCCCTGTCATAATTGGGTATGACACATTGTATAACGGTTCCGCCGGGACGGCTGGAGCATATGAACAGACCGTAATAATCCCCGTACTGAATCCTCAGCCGGTCTGCCACGCTTCGCAGTCCTAGTCCACGCCGTTCCTGGTTCACTTTAAGGTTCTGCATCGTTGTCTGTTCGGACACGTTATCCTCGGATACCATATATTCAAACATCGACAGCTGTTCGGAGGTCATCCCAAGCCCGTTATCCTCCACCCGGATGAAAACATTCCCGAGTTCCTTCCACGCGGATATGCGAATCATTCCCGTATAGGCTATCCCTTCAAATCCATGCTGTATGCTATTCTCGACAAGCGGCTGCAGCGTCAGCTTCAGGATACGGCTGTGCATAAGCTCCCTCGGAACGTCGATTTCATATTCGAACAAATCCTCGAACCGAAACTTCTGAATTTCGAGATAGCTCTGCAAATGCTTGATTTCTTCCTCGAGTGTGATCTCTTCCTTGTCCTGTATACTGATTCGCAAAATGCTGGCAAGCCGGTATACCATTTCACTGACCTTGCGCCCTTCATTCTGGATGGCAAGGACATTGATAGATTCCAATGTATTAAAGAGAAAATGCGGCTTAATCTGTGCCTGCAACACCCGCATCTCTGCTTCGGTCTTCTGCCGCTGTTCCTTCTTGATCTGCGCAAACAGATTGTTGATCCGGTTCATCAAATTGTTGAACCCTTTCGAGAGGAGCAGCAGTTCATCCTCTCCCTTCTCTTCAACCCTCGCGCTCAAATCCCCATCCTCCACTCGGCGCATAAAGCGTACAATGACAGCGATCGTGCCGGTAATCCGGTTCATGAACAGACGGTTGAACACAATGGCTGTGACAAGGCTGATGCCCATAATGACAAAGAACCATTTGGCAAAGGAAGTAACCTCCTGCGACAAAGAATTCCAATCGGTAACCGAAACGAGATTCCAGCCATAATCGTTCAGATGATAGATGGAGACAATGTTCTCATTGCCGTTAAACTTGGCTTTAAAGCTCTGGTAGCCTTGTTTAAACTCGACTTTTTGCTTCATATACTGACTGATATTTTGGCCATCCATATCATTCTTTGGATCAAAGAGGATTAATCCCTCATTATTAACTACCATGAATGAGGTGTTCTGCAGATTGTTCGGGAGTGTAAGGTTACGGAAGATCTCTTCAAACTCCCATTTTTTGATCTGAACAACAAGAATACCTAGCTTGCGAAGTGTGGAGACATCCTTAATGAGCCTGATCTGGGTGAAGACCGGGTCCGCACCCGTCAATTCCGGAAATTCATGCGGAGCCAGCCATTTGGGAATTCCGTTCAGTTTGACAACCTCTTCATATAGAGGACTATTCTTAAATTGTTCGTAAGGCAGGGTTCTGAAATTTTCTTTACTAAAAATCGGAATCGGTGGCGACTCTTTGCTGAAATGATACAAAAACGCATAACTGATCGCAGGATGATTATATAGAAGGTTTCGAAAACTGCGCTGTCTGTCATTGAGTTTCAGCTGATCCGCATTTGATTCCTTGATCAGATTTTGCGCATCGGGGTCCTTGGCATTCAGCGCCATCGCAAATACGGATGTGGCAATCCCGTTATCCGTGACATATTCCATTTCCTTAAACACGTTCAGAATGCTGTAACTGATCGCTTTAAGGGAGTACTCGGCTTGCTGACTGTACTTTTTCTCAATCGAGTTATAGGTAATAAAGAAAGTAAATAGACCTAGCACAAATAACGGAATAATAATGAGCCCCAAAAAGGCCGTGAATAGTTTGTTCCGCAAATTCATACGCATGCTCCCGCTCCTGTATTACCCCTTGACACTTCCTGCGGTGACACCTTCAATAATCTTCTCTTGTAGAACTGCATAGATGATTAGGACCGGAAGTACGCTGAATACGATACCCGCCGACATCTGCGCGTAGTTCATATTATAGGCGTCTCTGAAACCGACCATTCCGACAGGAAGCGTTCTCAGTTCATCATTAGATAGGAAATAGTTAGCAAGCAAGAATTCGTTCCAGTTACCAAGGAAGTTGATAATGAAAACGGTAACGATGGCCGGAACGGTTAGAGGTAATATAATTCTAGCAAACAACCCGCCAGACCTCAATCCATCAATAACTGCCGCTTCTTCTATTTCTCCGGGCAACGACCGCATGAAGGCTGCCAGAATAATGACAGAGAAGGGTATCGCATTAGCAACATACGGTAGAATGAGAGCCATATGTGTGTTCAAAATGTCGAGCTGTCTCATCATGCCATAAATCGGCAGCATCAGAGAATTGTTAGGAATCAGCATCCCTATTAAAATACATTGGAAAACAATTGCGCTGATCCGGTTGTACCGCATGCGTGTGACCGCAAATGCCAGCATTGCCGCAAACAGGATTGACAAGCAGGCAGACAGCACGCCGATGTACAAGCTGTTCCAGAAGTAGGTGCTGATCTTGGCGTTAACCCACGCATTGACGTAGTTATCGAATACAAACGTGCTTGGCAGTCCAAACGGGTTCGACGCGATGGACTGATTATCCACCTTCACGGAAGAGAACAACACGAACAGGAATGGATAGAGAATGATGAGCAGATAAGCCATCAGGAATATATGCGGGATCAGTTTCTTCAGTGCTCTCATCAGTATTCAATCCTTTCGTTGCGACGTGCAATCAGCACCTGGTAGAGCACGGTTACGATAATCGTGAAGAGGAAGATCAACACGGCAATCGAATTGCCAAAACCATGTTTGAAACTCGTAATTGCATATCGAATCATATATGTTGCCATAACGTCGGTTGAGCCGGCCGGCCCGCCCTTGGTCATAACCAGAATAATATCCGCCGCTTTCATGGCTCCCGCGATCGAAAGCATGATCACTACAGAGATAATTGGCATAATTAATGGAAGCGTGATTTTCGTGGCTCTCTGAACGCCTGTCGCACCATCCATCGCGGCAGCCTCATCAAGTTCCTTAGGTATGGATAGAATCGCCGCAAGCACCATCACGATGTAAAAGCCGGTCCATTGCCAGCCGTTCGTAATGAGGATGGCAATCATGGCCCATTTTCGATCAGACAGCCAGTAAATTGGCTCAACGCCAACCAATCCTAAAATTTCATTCATCAGGCCAAAGTCCGGGTTGTAAATGAATCCCCACAAAATGCCGATAACTGCTGTTGACATAATAGATGGTGCAAAAACCGCTGTCTTGTAAAGTCCCTTCAGACGTTTCACGTTTGCAATAAGCAATGAAAAAATCACGATAATCGGAACCTGGATCAAACAGGAAAAGAGAATGAAATAAACGTTATTCTTAACTGCTTTCCAAAAAGCATCGTCATTAATTGCGGTAACATAGTTATCAAGCCCAATGTACTTCACATCTTTGGAGATGCCGTTCCAGCTCGTAAAGCTGTTATCAAACGCAGTGAAAATCGGGTATATGAAAAAGGCCAGAAACAGTATGAATGCCGGCAGCACAAAAACGATGTAAATCAGAGGATTTCTCAGCGCTTTGTTCATGGTAACCTCCGTATTTATGTCTGTAATTTAGACGAAAGGGCACCCCCATGTCTAGCAGCGGGTGGTGCCCTTTAACGTCTAATCTTGATTATTTATTCCTCTGCAGCGTTAGCCGCTTCTTGTGCTGCTTGAACATTCTCCAGCATCTTCTCGGCATCAAGCTCGCCGCCGATGACCTGTTGAATCCCCATGCTCAGTGCCGTATTCACGTCTGCTTGAACAAGTGCATCAAAGGCAGGGAAGGAATATTTGATTTCACTTACCCCTTTGAAAATATCCTGCATGAGCGGATCGTCCGAAGTGGAGTTCATGGTTGCCAGATCCATCTTCATCGCCGGCAGCACGCCGTCTTCTTTCAGACCGCGAAGCTGCATTTCATCTGTCCACATATTTTTGATGAATTCTTTAACCGCTTGAAGTTTACGAGGATCCTCAGCCACCGAAGCAGAGAAGCCGTATCCATTATTAGCATCCTGCATGACAATCACAGGATCGCCTTCATTAACCGGAGGCAGGTTAAAGTATCCGATCTTGCCTACCATATCGCCTGCTTGAGCCGGATCTCTGAATACGGAGTTAGCCCACGATCCGTCCATCATCATCATAGCTTCGCCGGAGATGATCTGGTTTCTCATGTCCGCATACTCGAAACCGAGCTCGCCTTTTTTGAAGTAACCCTTTTCAACCCATTCCTGATGTTTCTTCACGCCTTCTACGACTTTCGGATCGGTCCATTTGGTTTCTCCGGTCTTAAAGCCATACGTAACTTCCGCTCCTGCATAATAGCTCCACAGATTATTCGTGGTCATGAGCGGAATCCATGCGTCCTTGGAGGATTGTGCAAACGGAATTTTTCCGTCGGCTTTGATTGTTTCCGCAATTTGCTCCAGCTGCGCCAAAGTTTTCGGCACGGTCAGACCTTTCTGTGCAAAGTAATCCTTGTTATAGAAAATCCCTTCAATGGAGCCGCCGATTGGCAATCCGTAAATCTTGCCTTCATGTGTGAATGGATCCAGTGTTGTAAATTTGTCTTTAATGCCGAGTTCTTCCAAAATAGGGGTTAAATCAAGCATCAAGCCTTCTTTGGAATATACGCCTGCGTCCGGGCTTCCGAACACATCGAATACTTCCGGCGGCTTGCCTGCGGCCATCTCGCCTCTTAATTTCTCTTTACGGTTCACTTCGGAGTCTACTGCGTCCAGCTTGATTTTAAGCCCGGGTACAGCTTCTTCGGTTTTGCTGACCACATCGTTCAGCAATGCAAGACGGAACTTCTTGGATTCGCCTACCTGCGTATGGCGAATTGTAATTTCAAACGGTTCATTGCTTGCCGCGCCTTCCGTACCACCTGATGGTTTCTCTGCTCCCTTGTCACCGCATGCGGACAAAAGTGCGGACGAGACGAACAGAAGCGACATTAATAATGCCAGACCCTTTTTCTTCATTGTCTTTGACCCTCCCGAAGTATTTGTATATTTGATAGGCGTTTTCCTTACATCTTCATTATAGAAAGCGATTCCACTTTTCGATAGGTCGATATTTTTCTATCTAAGGGATAAAATCCTCCACAAAAAACAATAACCCTTCCATAATGAGGAAAGGTTATTGTTATAAATAATAACATATTATGTTCAGTATAATACAACAAAATTAGTTCGCCACCGATTATTTTTGCTCGGCTGCTTCGCCAATCAACTGATAAGCGCGTGCGATTTCTTCCTCTGACGGTGACGGAACTCCTTCTAGCGGATATGCCTTTCCGAGTTCCTTCCATTTGTACACACCCATCTGATGGTAGGGCAGAATTTCGAATTTATCAACGCCTTGTAAAGTGCGAATAAATTGACCGAGCGCCCTCAGGTCGTGTTCGCTGTCATGGATACCCGGCACATATACGTGCCGGACCCACATTTTTCGACCATGGTGGGACAGCCAGCGGGCGGTCTTCAGCGTCCTCTCATTCGACTTCCCGGTCAGCTTGATATGCTTCTCATCGTTGATATGCTTCAGATCGAGCAGAACCAAGTCGGTATGCTCCAGCAGCTCCGATATTTTCTCCGGCTCATTATAACCGTTGCTGTCAAGGGTCGTGTGCAGATTCCAGCGGCGCTTTACTTCCTTAAACAGCTCGGTTACAAAAGGATACTGCAGTGTCGGCTCGCCTCCGGATACGGTCAGCCCTCCACCGGAAGAACGATAGTAACTTAGATAAGGCTCAATCTGAGCCAGCACATCCTCTACCGTCATTTCCTGTCCTTCATGCAATCCCCACGTATCCGGATTGTGGCAATATTGACACTTCAGCAGACATCCCTGCATGAAGAGTACAAAGCGGATACCTGGACCGTCCACCGTTCCGAACGTTTCTATGGAGTGTATATGACCTTTAAGCATAGGGCGTCATCCTTTCTGTATCCGCTGTTGTTACTTTCCATTCTTACATCGTACCGTGGAAGGTACGATTGATCACGTCGAGCTGCTGTTCGCGTGTCAGTTTGACAAAATTGACCGCATACCCGGATACCCGGATCGTTAACTGCGGATAATTCTCCGGATGTTCCATCGCATCCATCAGCTGCTCCCGGTCAAACACGTTCACGTTCAGATGATGAGCCTTGCTTCCAAAATATCCATCCAGCATCGCAACCAGATTGTTCACGCGAATCTCGCTTTCCTTCCCGAGGGCTTTCGGTACAATCGAGAATGTATTCGATATCCCGTCGAGGCTGTCCTCATAAGGTAGCTTGGCCACGGAAGTCAATGAAGCGAGGGCACCCTTCTTATCGCGTCCGTGCATAGGGTTCGCACCCGGCGCAAACGGCTCGCCCGCCTTGCGGCCGTCCGGTGTGGTTCCCGTTTTCTTGCCGTATACGACATTGGACGTAATGGTCAGCACCGATTGGGTCGGCATCGCATCGCGGTATGCCTTGTGTTTGCGAATCATGCTCATGAAGGCTTCAACGAGTTCTACGGCGATGTCGTCAACCCGATCGTCGTTGTTACCGTAGCACGGAAAGTCGCCTTCTATTTCAAAATCAACTGCAATCCCTTGCTCATTGCGTACAGGCTTCACCTGTGCATGCTTGATTGCACTCAGCGAATCCGCCGCTACGGACAGGCCCGCTATACCGCATGCCATCGTCCGCAGAATATCCCGATCATGAAGCGCCATTTCAATCCGTTCGTAGCTGTATTTATCATGCATATAGTGGATCACGTTCAGTGTGTTCATATACAGCTTTGCAAGCCATTCCATCATCGGCTTGAATCGCTTCATGACCTCGTCATAACTCAGAACCTCTGCCGTAATAGCGGGGTATTCCGGACCAACCTGGGCGCCGGATTTCTCATCCTTCCCGCCGTTGATTGCATACAGGAGCGCTTTGGCCAGATTGGCTCTGGCTCCGAAGAACTGCATCTGTTTCCCGATGCGCATAGCGGATACGCAGCAAGCAATCCCGTAATCGTCTCCGTAAATCGGACGCATGAGATCATCGTTCTCATATTGGATCGAGCTGGTTTCGATCGATACCTTCGAGCAGTATTTCTTGAAGCCTTCGGGCAGTTTCTCAGACCATAATACCGTCAAGTTCGGTTCCGGGGCAGGGCCCAAATTATACAACGTATGCAGGAAACGGAAGCTGTTCTTGGTTACTCTTGTTTCCCCATTTAACGACATACCGCCAATCGATTCTGTGACCCATGTTGGATCACCGCTGAACAGTTCATTGTAATCCGGTGTACGCAGGAACTTCACGATCCGCAGTTTCATGACAAAATGGTCAACCAGCTCCTGTGCAGTCTCTTCCGTCAGCTTGCCTTCAGCCAGATCACGCTGGATGTAGATATCAAGGAAAGTAGATACCCGGCCAAGCGACATGGCTGCGCCATTCTGTTCCTTGATAGCAGCTAAATAACCGAAATACAGCCATTGGAATGCTTCCTTCGCCGTATTCGCAGGCTTCGAAATGTCAAAGCCGTGCATGCCCGCCATTTCCTTCAATTCCTTAAGTGCACGGATTTGCTCTGACAGCTCTTCCCGCAATCGGATCACCGGCTCATCCATCGCATCAACCTCAAGCTCACCCAGCTCTCGCAATTTATCCTGGATCAAGACATCTACACCATACAAGGAGATTCTGCGATAATCGCCAATAATACGACCGCGGCCATAAGCATCGGGAAGACCTGTAATAATCCCTGCCTTACGGGCTGCCCTCATCTCCGAGGTATAGGCATCAAACACGCCCTGGTTATGTGTTTTGCGTATGCCTGAGAAGATGTCCACTACCGCTTGCGGCATTTCAAAACCATATGCGTTGCAAGCATCAATCATCATTCGGATTCCGCCGAACGGCTGAATCGAACGCTTGAACGGCTCATCCGTCTGTACGCCGACGATCTGTTCCTTCTCCTTATCCAAATAGCCAGGTTGATGGGACACAATCGTGGAAGGCGTATTCACATCGACATCCAGCACCCCGCCGTTATCCCGTTCTTTTTTGGTTAAATCCGATACGATATCCCAGAGTGCCTTCGTGTTGTCCGTTGGTCCTGCCAAAAAATCATCAGAGCCATAATAAGGTGTTATGTTCTCTGCAATAAAATCATTAACGTCAATCCGCTTGTTCCATTTACCTGATTTAAAACCTTTCCAGCCCACTTCTTTTTCAATCACCGACATATTGAATCCCTCCTAGATTATGCTGCAGCTTGCCGCACAGGCGGAGTCACACATTGATCCATCTCAGATCTTAATGTGATTATTTTCACGATCAATGCTGCCTCGACCCCGCCGTGTACCTTCAAGCTTCTATATCAAAGACCTGAGATTCAGCTTTCTTCTACACTTTTATTGTAATCCTGTTCATTCTCAGCATCTGTGATAAAAATCACAAACTTATCTTTTCCCGTGATTTTTATCACTCTGTTTTACCCGCCCGCTTCTGTTATGCAACCCGCAGTCCACAACCCGTCTCTTGTATTTATTGGATTTAAAAGCGGCCGTAGAACGTGTTGCGGTATACTTCCGCAAGCTCTGTGACAAGCGGCAGCTTTGGATTGCTCGTAGTGCACTGGTCTTCAAAGGCCCGGTCCGCCAAATGCTCAACACGTTTCTCAAAATCTTGAGGATCGATTCCCAGCTGCTGGAACGACTCTTCGATGCCCAGCTTCTTGTTCAGCTCTCGGATTGCACCGATCAAACTGTTGACGCCCTCTTCCGTCGTTCTTGCAGGCAAGCCCAGAATCCTTGCAATTTCTGCATATCTCTCATCGGCTACAAAGTGAGTGTATTTAGGCCAAGCGGCAAATTTGGTTGGCTTCTTGGCATTGTAACGGATGACGTGCGGCAGCAGGATTGCATTGGTTCGCCCGTGAGCTGTGTGATACTGGCCGCCCCATTTATGCGCAAGGCTATGATTGATGCCAAGGAATGCATTCGCGAAGGCCATGCCGGCAAGCGTCGAAGCATTATGCATTTTCTCTCTGGCCAGCTTGTCGCCGGTAAGCGCCGACTGCTCAAGATACTGGAACACCAGCTGTATGGCCTTGATTGCCAAACCATCCGTGAAATCGTTAGCCATGACCGATACATACGCCTCGATGGCATGTGTCAAAACGTCCATCCCGGTATCCGCTACCGCTGTTTTTGGCAGGGTGTATACAAATTCCGGATCGATAATCGCAACATCCGGGGTCAGCTCATAGTCAGCCAGCGGGTACTTGGTATTCCCCAGCACTTTATCCGTAATGACCGCAAACGAGGTCACTTCCGAGCCCGTTCCCGAGGTGGTTGGAATGGCAACGAATTTTGCCTTCTGTCCAAGCTTCGGATATTTATAGACCCGTTTGCGGATATCCATAAATTTTTGCTTCAGATTATTGAAGTCCGTATCCGGGTATTCATAGAACAGCCACATCGCTTTTGCTGCATCCATCGGCGAACCGCCGCCGAGGGCAATGATGCAGTCCGGCTGGAATCGCTTCAGCATCTCCGATCCGCGTTCTACCGTCGTTGTGGAAGGATCCGGCTCAACCTCCGAGAACACCTCGATAGCAACCGGCACTCTGCGCTGACGCAGATAGTGCTCTACCCGCTCTACGTAGCCAAGCTTCACCATCATCGGATCGGTTACGATAGCAACCCGGGTAATATCGGGCATTTTGGCAAGATACTGCGTGGATCCTTTTTCAAAATAGATTTTATCCGGCACTTTAAACCACTGCATATTCACGGTTCTGCGGTTCACCCTTTTCACGTTGATGAGGTTGACGGCTGTTACGTTCGACGAGGTAGAGTTACGGCCATACGAACCGCAGCCCAGCGTCAACGATGGCAGGTTCGTGTTGTAGATGTCACCAATCCCGCCTTGCGAGGATGGCTGGTTCACCAGAATACGGCAGGTCTTCATCCGGTCCGAGAATTTCATGATGATTTCCTCATTGTGCGAGTGGATGACCGACGAGTGGCCCATGCCGCCAAATGCTACCATTTCTTCCGCGCGCGTAATTCCTTCCTCTGCATTTTTCACTTTATAGCAGGCCAGAACCGGACTGAGCTTCTCGGCAGACAGTGGATATGCAGGACCTACTCCCTCCAGTTCGGCGACCAGAATTTTGGTGCTCTCCGGCACTTCAAAGCCGCAGGCCTCGGCAATCTTGAATGCCGGCTGTCCGACGATTGACGGATTAACCGCACATTTCTCCGATACCATCGCGTGTGCAGTCAGCTTCGCCAGTTCCTCCCTGTTTACGAAATAACAGCCGCTGGCCATCATTTTTTTCTTCTACTAGTCGTACGTAGTATAGGCTCCTCTATAATGACTGCCTGTTCAGAAGCACATATCATGCCGTTATCAAAGGTCTTGGACAGAATCAGGTCATTTACCGCCTGATCCAGATCTGCACTCTTTTCAATGAAGCAAGGCACATTGCCGGGTCCTACACCAAGCGCAGGTTTACCGCAGCTGTAGGCTGCCTTTACCATCGCGGATCCGCCGGTAGCCAGAATGCAGGCAACATCAGGATGGTTCATCAGTGTATTGGTTTTATCCATGGAAGGAGCCTCGATCCACTGAATGCAATCGGCCGGAGCACCTTGAGCAACAGCAGCATCCCGCAATATCAGGGCAGCTTCCCTGCTGCATGCCTGTGCGGATGGATGGAATCCGAAAATGATCGGGTTTCTTGTTTTGATAGAGATCAGTGCCTTAAAAATTGTTGTGGAGGTGGGATTGGTTACCGGGGTAATCCCCATGATGATCCCGATCGGCTCCGCAATTTTCTGAAAGCTGTCAAAAGCGTTATCCTCAATGACACCCACCGTTTTGTCATACTTGATGCTGTTGTGGATGTACTCTGTGGCAAACAAGTTTTTGATAATTTTATCCTCATATACACCGCGGCCAGTTTCTTCTACAGCCATTTTTGCCAGCTGCATATGCTTATCAAGGCCTGCGATGGCCATCGCCTGCACAATCCCGTCAATTTGCTCCTGATTCAATTCCATAAACTTTTCTTTCGCCCGGTTCGCTTTGTCAATCAGACCTTGAATGTACTCCCCTGCTGACTGTCCCTTTACTTCGATCGTTCCTTTGCTCACAGCCATATCTCTCATCCTCCCATGGTTCATGATTCTTTCTCTTCTACGGTTTGATCGTATCACAGCCATTTCTAAAATCATGTGAAATATTTCACAATATTAAAATTTATCTTTTCTGTGTGATTTATACCTGTCTTCGCCCTATTTCAAGTGAAAGAGATCACAAAGTTTGAAAATTCGCCATCATTTCCCTCTTGTTCCGCCCCACAAGTGAATGTTTTCACGTTATAATGTATTTAAAGATTAAACAGATCAAATTTTTGGATGTTAGGGGATACCAACATGAAAACTGTAGACAATGCAATGGAAATCGAAAACCTAGGGAACACCCAGTGCTTCTCGGAACAAAACCGCAACCGTCTGCTGGTCACCATGAAGGAAAGAGTACTCCCTGAAGGCTCCCATTTGTTCTGGGAAGGTGACTTCGCCGACAAGTTGTACTTCGTAAAACAAGGAAGAATTAAGTTAACTAAATCGACTGATGAAGGCAAAGAGCTTATTCTATATATGTATCATCCAGGGGATATGGTCGGTCAGGCCGATCCATTCTTCAGCACCAATCACAGCTTCTCGGCAGAGGTGCTTGAGGATAGTGTGGTCGGGGTTATCGAACATAAGGATTTGGAGATGCTGATCTGTCAGCATTGTGATTTTGCCATTGATTTTATGAAGTGGATGGGCATTCACCACCGGATCACCCAGACCAAATTCCGTGATCTTATGATGTACGGCAAGCCGGGTGCATTAACCTCGACGCTGATTCGTCTGAGCAATACGTACGGTCAGCATCAGGCAGATGATACCATTCTCATTAATAAGAAGATTACCCACACCGATCTCTCGAACATGATTGGGGCAACCCGCGAAAGCGTGAACCGGATGCTGAGTGATCTCCGTAAAAAAGACGCCATTGAATATGCCGGTGGTATGATTGTCATCAAGGATCTGCCGATGCTGCAGGAAATATGCCATTGCGAGATGTGTCCGCTCGAAATTTGCCGGATTTAATGTCACTGCGTCTCGCTGTGCATAATATACAGCCTTTTGACCACAATAAACCTTGTCTTTCCAAACCAAAATTAAAGGGAGTGCTCAGCATGCGTGAAGGTTTGATTCCTGCTGTTCTTGGAACTGTGGTTTCTGCTTCGGGTGCCGCTCTGCTTAGCAGCAAGTATAAACTTGCCGCAACCGGTATTCTCGGCTTCGGACTGGCTCATCTTGTGCTTGGTGCGATTGACCTGGTGGAACACCGGTAAACGATTGGAAAGACTGCACGTCATAAACACACCTTCCTCTAGAGGGTGTGTTTATCTATGTTATATGATCTGAGCCTCCATATAGGCTCGTTCTCCGCTTGGCACTTTCAGATAAGGCCGGATCCCGGCAAACCCCTTCGCATCCAAATCCACACCCGTCATCCAGTTTCCCTCCAGCCAGTCACTGCCCGATTGCATAATGACAGCCGGTGCCTGAATATGTTCCTGATACAAAATGACGCCACCTTGAATAGCCTTGAACGTCTTCCCTTGCTGCAACAAGGGTTCGGCACTGATGTACGTCGGCACAAAATAAGCAGCAATCACATCCAGCTCCTCCCCGTCAAAAAACGGCTCACTGCCGAGAAATGGATGGAGCATTGCAATCTTCTCATAATGGGACCAGATTATCATCTGCAGAAATCTGCCCAGACGCCCCTTATCCTGCCCGCCGGTTGTTTTTGATTTATCCGTTTCATAACCGATGAATTTCCATCCACGGGGACCCTTCACCCATTTCTGAAACATGTCGTTCACATCGCTGCAATTCCGGCTGGCGGCATCCGCCGATTCTGGGCTTGTTCCGGATAAAGCCAACCACAGCGGCTCGGGCAAATACTGACTCAGCATCCGCTTGGTCTTCTACAAAAATATGAAGGACTTGCATTGAAGCGTTTTCAAGTTCTGAGATATCCTCTTGTCCATAATGAAAATGGGAGATATACGTTCGCTTGATCATGGGCTCGCCTCCTTGATTTACCGCTGGGTTATATACATCATATAGCAGGTGCATCGGATTGGTGCATGTCCACATATCTTGCTTCATTGTAAAAAAATCATACTTCAAATTTTGAAAAAAAACCCTGAAATGAGTTGTCTCATGCCAGGGTTTAATCGTCAACGGGGATCTTAAGATGACTCATCTTTCGACCCATTGCTCTGCCCAGGAAGCCACTTGTTCCATTACCGGACGAAGTGCGTTCCCTTTTTCAGTTAGTTCATATTCGATACGTACCGGCGTTTCCGGATAGACATGACGAATCAATATGCCTTCGCACTCCAAATCCTTCATCCGCTCCGAGAGCATTTTGTCACTCATGGACGGAATCAAATTGGAAATATCCTTAAAGCGCTTAGGCCCGCTCATCAATGTCTGAATAATCAAACCGTTCCACCGTTTGCCCAGAAAAGAAAACGCAGATTCAAAACGGGGACACATCGTAACATTTGTAACTTCCATATCTCTTCACCTCTTTACGAAGTCACCTTGTTTATAGAAACTCAATAAACTAAACCATAATTCTTGCAAAACTTACGAATTGTAAGTATGTTTCATTTTAGCATATTTTCGAGAAGCTGAAAACCACCTAGCCCCTTTTTCCCAGAAAATCAGCACTTATCCTGAAATCATCCGAGCCAATATATCCAAATCGGACTCGATCAAACGGGATAATTTCCTATTATACAGTACCGCAGCTGGATGGAACAGAGGAAAAATCATATAGGTTTCGGTTGAGAACCTATATCCAGCCGAAGCATCCTCCAGGCTAATCGCCTGTTGTACAGGGCCCTCGATCAGCTTTCCATGCAGCGATGTCACCGTTTCATGGCTTCCGATCAGCCGATGCAGCGCGGTATTTCCCATGGGAGCGATGATCTTCGGCTGGACCCATCTGATCTCTTCATCCAGCAAGGGCGCATGCGCCAAAATTTCCGCTTTGGTGGGTGTACGGTTCGAACGGCTGATGATGTTCTCACCGGACGCCCGCACGATCACCTTCTCCTTATAGGGCCTGCTTCTCATGGCACTGGTAATATACACTTGCTCCCGCGTCAAGTTCAGTCGCTCCAGATAAGCATTCATCTCCTGACCGGCCTGCCCTACAAAAGGTCTTCCTTCCAAAACCTCATGGGCCCCGGGCGCTTCTCCAACAAACATCACGGCTGCGGAGCTTGTTCCTCTCCCCAGCAGAAAACCCTGAACAGGTTGATGAGCCAGCCTGGCCTGGCATATGGCGATAATGGTGGGATCGACAGGTGCGCTTTGTACTTCATTCATGCGTACAGCCCCCTTCTTGTATAACATACAATACCCCATACTTACGTATATTCTATCCCTAGCCTCCAAAAAAATTTACGATTCTGCCGCCGCAACTGGAAAACGAGCCGAACAAGGACAGATCCTTGAACGACTCGTCGTTGTGTTTACTTAAGTACGCTTGTATAAAAGGCTTAGACTAGTACTGGAAGCGCACGAACAGGCTGGCTGTTGCCGAATGTTTGCTTACCTGCAGTTGAATGAGCCCAGTTGATAGCGTTGGTTATCACTTTCAGTACTTCGGGATTGTAGTAAGTTGGATAGGTCTCGTGTCCCGGACGGAAGTAGAAAATGTTCCCATGACCGCGCTTGAATGTACAGCCGCTGCGGAAAACTTCACCGCCTTCGAAATTGCTGACAAATACCAGCTCATCCGGGGCTGGAATATCAAAGAACTCCCCGTACATTTCCTCATGCTCGATCATGATAGGACCCGTAATTCCCGCCGCAATCGGATGCGTTGGATTTACACTCCAGATAATTTCCTGCTCGCCGGCTTCGCGCCATTTCAAATCACAGCTCGTTCCCATCAACGCTTTGAACGGTTTGGAAAAATGCCCCGAATGAAGAACGATCAGACCCATACCGTCCAGCACGCGCTTAACGACTTTGCTGACGATCTCGTCACTAACCTGGTCATGAGCCATATGCCCCCACCACAGCAGCACATCAGTCGAATCCAGTACATCCTCAGTCAACCCGTGCTCTGGCTGATCCAGCGTTGCCGTTCTGATGATGAAATCCGGATTATGCAGACCCTCCGCCAGGGCTGTGTGAATCCCTGTCGGATATACACTCCGAACCTCATCATGGATCTTCTCGTGTACGAACTCATTCCATATGGTTACATTAAGCATGTTGCTGTTCCCCCTAATTGCGTATTCGCTAGGTTGCCCTAAGATGTTATACCCACCACATTTCTCCGAGCGGCTCTTCGATCAGCACTTGCTGAAGGTTTTGCACCGCTTTGGAGAAGCCTTCTTCGATGGACATCAGCCCATCTTCATGTTCAATACTTACTACATAGTCATATCCAACCAGACGCAGGGCACTCATCATGTCTGCCCATTCCTTCACATCGTGTCCATAACCAACGCTGCGGAACTGCCATGCACGGTCCAGCATTTTTTCATAAGACTGCATATCGGTCAGACCGTGCTTGTTCACGTTAATCGGATCGATGCTTGTATCCTTCGCATGGAAGTGATGAATAGCTCCCTCGCGGCCCAGAATTTGAATCGCTTGAACAGGATCAATTCCTTGCCACCACATGTGGCTCGGGTCAAGGTTCGCACCAATGACTTCACCCGCTGCTTCACGCAGTCTGAGAAGTGTGCCTGGCGTATGAACCGAGAAGCCGCCGTGCAGCTCAAGACCGATTTTAACGTTACGGTCAGCGGCGAATTTACCCCACTCGGTCCAATAAGGAATGACCTTGTTGTCCCACTGCCAAGTCAGAATCTCTTGGTAGTCGTTAGGCCAAGGTGCTACCGGCCAGTTCGGATATTTAGCATCCTCATGATCGCCCGGGCAACCGGAGAAAGTATTAACGACAGGCACTTCCAGCTTCTCTGCAAGCTCTACCGTTTTTACATACACATCGTGGAACTCTTTAGCGATTGCCTTTTGCGGGTGGAGCGGATTGCCGTGACAGCTCAGTGCGCTAATGATCAACCCGCGGGACTCTACCGCGTTCTTGAAGTTTTTCAGTGCTGTTTCATTTTCAAGCAGCTCTGCAGGGTTGCAATGTGCATTGCCCGGGTAACCGCCAGTTCCAATCTCAACCGCTTTAAGACCCTTGGATGCCACATAATCCAAAGCATCCTCCAGCTTACGTCCGCTCAGCAATACCATAAATACGCCTAATTTCATTGTGTACCTCCTGGTTTTTCATTTTGTATTTGTATTTCTTGTCAGGTTCTTAATTATCGAAATAAACGGCTTTTCCTGTCTTGGCTGATTCATAGATCGCTTCCAGAATCTGCGTTACCACAAAAGCCTGTTCCGGCTTAACGACAGGGTCTTTATCTTCAATAATGGCTTCAATCCACATTCTTGCCTCGCGGTCTGCGTCGCTTTCCTTGGAACCGGAGTAGAACGCCACACCGCCAGCATTCAGATCCACTTTGGTTTCATACAGTCTGCTCATTTTCTCCCCGTTAATGCGCAGACCGTCCTTCATGTCAGCTCCGCCTTCAGTACCTGCCAGAACGGCCTTGGCTTCGCCAGTCTCAACAACGTTAAGCGCCCAGCTGGATTCCAGAACAATCGTTGCACCGTTCTCCATGGTGATGAATCCGAACGCTGAATCCTCCACCTTGAATTCCTTCGGATCCCAAGGACCGAACGCATTCGCAGCATTCTCACGATGTCCCAGCTTATGGAAGGTTGATCCAAGCACACTCTTCGGCTTGTAGTTGTCCATCAGCCACAGCGTCAAGTCCAGCGCGTGGGTACCGATATCGATCAGCGGTCCTCCGCCCTGCTTCTCTTCATCAAGGAATACACCCCAAGTCGGAACGGCACGGCGGCGGATGGCAAGTGCTTTACCGTAATAAATCTCGCCGAGCTCGCCTTCTTCACAGATTCCTTTCAAATACATGCTATCGTCACGGAAACGGTTATTGTAACCGATGGTAAGTTTTTTTCCGGTACGCTCTGCAGCGTCCAGCATCGCCTTGGCTTCAGATACCGTCTTGGCCATTGGCTTTTCGCACATAACGTGCTTACCGGCTTCCAAAGAGGCTACCGTAATTTCAGAGTGGGAATCGTTTGGCGTACATACATGGATGACATCAATACTGCCGTCTTGAAGCAGCTCTCTGAAGTCCGTATATACTTTGGCACCTTCGACTCCGTACTCATCGGCTGCTTTTTGCGCACGCTCTTCTACGATGTCGCAGAAAGCTACCATTTCTGCCTGTGCCTGCTTCTTCAGGCTTGGCATATGCTTGCCGTTGGCAATTCCCCCGCAACCGATTATTCCGATCTTCAATGTTTTCGACATGTCCATTTCCTCCCATACGCATCTGTTAATTTTGGATACACTCCAAATATTATTGCAACGCTTTCATGCGGATTGCTGCCAAGAGTTCATTCCTGCCAAATCCGTCAGAAGCTGGTTTGCAAGTACTTCATAACCAGTTTACAAGAATAGAAGCCGGGCTGCCAGTTCGCTAAAGGCTCATGGATACATACGAGAAAACCAGGACCTGCCTGCTCGCAATTCAGTCACTCACAGTGCCATTTATTCAGCAGATTCTGCCTGCTGCGGCGATGGAAGTCTGCCATAACGGTATGTGCTTTGCAGAACAATATGTCTGCCTTCAAGCGACGACTGCTGAAATGACTGCATGATCTCCAACACATGATAAGCCAAGCGAGCGCTGACGCGGTGGTCCTTCTGCTCATGGATCGATTGAATCATGTCATCAATGCCCAGACCCCGCTCATTCTTGCCGCATTCAAATACAGGATCCAGCAATTCCCACTCTTCGGAGCCTGGTTTACGAAGCTTTACCTCTCCATTGAAGAAATTGGGATCACCCAAACTAAGACTTCCCTGGGTACCGTAGATTTCAAGCCATGGCAGTCCAGAACCGCCGAAGATATCAAAACTTGTAATCATGGTCGCAATGGCACCGTTCTCAAAATCCATCGTTCCGGCTAAATGCGTCGGTGTTTGCACTGTTATCGGTTTTCCCTCCAGCGGGCCGGAGCCGACAACGCGGTCGGGAATCTGAATGCCTGTGGATGCGCTGATCCGGCTTGCAGGACCCAGCAGCTCAACCAAGGCCGATACATAATAAGGCCCCATGTCCATCATGGGTCCTCCACCCGACGCGTAGAAAAATTCTGGATTCGGATGCCAGGCCTCCGGACCGGAACCCATCATGAATGCCGTAGCAGCGATAGGCCTGCCAATCAGGCCGGATTCAATGGCCGCTTTAGCCGTTTGTACACCGGATCCCAGAAAAGTATCGGGTGCGCAGCCGACACGAAGGCCTTTTTGATCCGCAAGATTCAGCACACGGCGGCCTTCATCAAGGGTAATGGCCAGCGGCTTTTCACTGTAAACATGCTTACCTGCTTCCAGGGAGGCAATATCAACATTGGCGTGGCTTGAGGGAATGGTCAAATTAATAATGAACTCAATATCAGTCTGTGCGAGCATCTCCTCAACGGTATACACGTTCGGGATGTTGAACTCATCAGCTTTCGCTTTCGCGTTTTCGATAATAAGGTCAGCACATGCCACGATTTCAACCCAAGGGCTGTTCTTTAAGTTCGTGAAGTATATGCCGCTGATGTTTCCGCAGCCAATTATACCTGCTTTCATTTTTTTCATCGCTGTCACTCCTTGAGTGTTTAGATGTGCTCTAGACTAGTACAATGGTATTCTTTTATGCTTTCGTTTAAAATGAAGAATATGATTAAAACATGAACAATCTGGTCATTATTTTCTTATTCTTCAAAGGGGACTTTAGCAATGGATTCAAATCTTTCCAACCAAGTCGTAGCAGCAGATTTCTCTTTTCACCGCAAACCTTTCAAGATGTCCCTGGCGGACGGTTTTGATACCTACTTAATGCGATGGCAGACCGACGGAAAATGCCGCGCGAAAATCGATGATAAACTATCGCTCGTTGAGGCCGGAGATCTGTTGATTTTCACTCCCGGACAGCCATACGAGCTCCGAATTGATGATGAATACAACGCTTTGGGAGAATTAACCATTGAAAGCGGGGATTATCATATTTTTTTCAAAGGGCCTTGGGCTGATGCATGGTGGAATTCGAAGAAACGGCCCACCAAAATCCGTGTTCCGCTCGAAGAACGCTACCTGGGTCTGTTCAGGCAAATCCTGCTGGAGCAGCGGCGCGTATCCGATCCTTATCCGGAAATCTCCGATTATACAGTGCGCATTCTGTGCCTCGAAGTGGACCGTCTGCTGTCGGAGCAGCCTTCGACGACGCCCAAGACGTATCTTGCTTATCGCATGAAGAATTATATTGAAGAGAATGCCTCCTCGATGTTCAAGCTGGAGGATGTTGCCGCCCATGTCGGGATCAGCGTCTCCCGTGCGGTTCATCTGTTCAAGGAGGCATTCGGTACAACCATCATGCAATACACCATGGACGTGCGTCTGAGCATGGCCAAGGAGCGGATTGTGTTCAGTCCTCTTTCGCTGGAGGATGTAGCCGAAACCTCCGGCTTTGCCAACTACACTTATTTTCACCGTGTTTTCCGTTCGCGATTCGGTGTTTCGCCTAAACAATTCCGGATGGCCAGCCGAACGTCAAATTAATGAGCCATTCTGACCATAAAAAAGCGGGTCGACCAAGGTTTTCTCCTTGATCGACCCGCTTTTGCCTAAGATCACATGTAAGATATGCCATGAGTTCACGCTTACTTCTTATCGGCACCAAATGTGGCTACTGCCTCAGAGACAACGATCGCCAAATCCTCGTTTCCGAATAATGACAGCACTCCAAGCAGGGTCTGATCCGGTATCTCACCCGCTTCTTCCTTAGGCACCGTTAATGCCAGAACCCGGGTCAACTGATCGTTGGCGGGCTGACTCGGATATGCTTTGCGGTAAAGTTCGGCTGGATCCAGACCGTGATTCACGCACCACTGGGCAAATACGAGGATCATCATATCCTCATCCTGGCGGTACGATTCCGCAATCCGTTCTTCCATGGATTTTCCGGCTGCTGACTCCATGTAATAACTCCTCCTCATGCGATGGGAACTTCTTTTTCGTTCCTTTCGTCCATGAAGATATTATACCGCTTATTGCACCCTATACAAAACCAAAGCTAATCGACCATCTTTACATGGACCGGATTCCTCTTCGCTTTGTCCTCATTCTTCTTCTTCATCCAAGTTCCAACACCAATGATAATGGCGATGACCAGAATTTCAAAACCGTACTTTAGAAAGTCATTTGAGAACCAGTCATGAATCATGGGCTCTGCTACGATCATCTTCGATGCTGTCCATGCAAGCACCGCTGCACCGATGGTAATAATGATTGGAAAGCGATCTGTCAGCTTCAGGATAATGGTACTGCCCCACACCATAATGGGAACAGAAATTGCAAGTCCGATAATGACGAGCATGAAGCTTTCACCCGCTGCTCCGGCTACCGCAAGGACGTTATCGAGTCCCATCATGGCGTCCGCGATGATGATCGTACGGATTGCTGCCCACATTTGGTTGCCGGCAGATATTTCATGCTGTTTCTCATCCACCAGCAGCTTGTAAGCGATCCACAGCAGCGCAATGCCGCCGATCAGGCGCAAGCCGGGAATCATTAGGAGCTGTACAACGAGAAGTGTAGCCACAATCCGAATGACAATCGCACCAACGGTACCCCACAGGATAACCTTCCTCTGGTCTTCTTTCTGGACATTACGAGCCGCAAGTCCGATAACAATGGCATTATCGCCTGCCAGCACCAGGTCAATGAGGATAATCGACAGCAGTGCCGTCCAAAATTCCACCGACATCAAATCCATGCTTCTCCCACCCTTTCTTTGATTTCTTTTAGGTTTCCACCTGCGAATGCCCTCCATCCAAAAAAAATGCTGTTACCTTAATTTATAAGGTCTACAGCGTTTTTTGAACGCAAAAAGAGACCTTCACCTCATTCATAAATAAATCAGGCAAAGGTCTCGCTAAACAACAAATTCGTTGCCAATAAAGCCGGGGATGATTAGTCCCGTCATGACGACTTTATTTATGATATAGAACTTATGAGTTATCAGCAGAGCTGACTAAACCCTATATCGCAAGAAAACCCATCTTCGAATCGCGGTCACTCATCCTTGAAAAAGGCCACGATATAGGTTTTCTTATAAAGCTACTCCCCTTTGGGATATTCAATTTTACATATTATAACATATGGAAAATCGCTTGTATATTCAATTTTTTCCATAAAGTCATAGTCTCTCCGCACCGAAAATCGGGCAGAATTCCCGCTTTTTTGCTATTATTATGCTATTCAGCTTTATCATGCAAAGCGAGGAGACATAATGAAACGATGGTTTATACCGGCAATTTATGCTGCCGTCCTGGCATTAGGTTTTACATACAGAGCAGAAATCATGGACTGGCTTCGAGGAGAACCCTCGCTCTTCCTGATGGTGATGCTGGCCACGCTGCTGGCCCTGTTCCCCATTGCACCCTACAAAGTCGTAATCGCTGTACTCGGATACGCTTACGGCACGATCTGGGCTGCAGCTATTTCTTGGTTCGGCACAACGGTAGCCGCCATTCTCCTGTATGCGGCAGTTCGCGCACTGTACAAGGAGAACGGCAGGCGCTTGCTGGGGAAATATGCGGCTGCAGAAATGTTTACCACAGCGGTGGAACGCCGTCCGTTTCAAGCCATATTGCTCGCACGGCTGCTGCCCGTCATACCGCAGATGGCCGTCAATATCTATGCAGGGGTGGCCTCCATTCCCTTCTGGACATATACAGCTGCTTCCGCCATCGGTAAAATCCCTGCGATTCTCCTGTACGCTTGGATGGGCAGCGGACTTGCCGAGCATCCGGCAATATTCGCTGCCATTGCTGCAGGACTCATGCTGGTAACCGCTCTAGGCCTGGCGATATTCCGCCGCCTGAAGGCAAGGAAACATGAAGATTGAGCAATATTTTGGTTTCGCCAACCAAAAATGATTATAATAATAATAAGACTTACATTTATATTGTTATTACGACGGAGGGATAATATATGAGTAATCGTTCAAACCCAAGCGAATTGGCTACCTTTGCGGGAGGCTGCTTCTGGTGTATGGTCTCTCCCTTTGATGAGCTGCCCGGCATTTTGAATGTTGTATCCGGCTATACGGGCGGACATAAGGAAAATCCGACCTATGAAGAGGTGTGCTCTGATACAACAGGCCATTATGAGGCCGTGCAAATCACCTACAACCCGGAAGTGTTCCCATACGAGAAGCTGCTTGAACTCTTCTGGCAGCAAATCGATCCTACCGATGAGGGCGGACAATTTCATGACCGCGGCTTGTCGTATCGGACCGCTATTTTCTATCATACAGAAGAACAGCGAGAACTGGCAGAGCAGTCGAAGCAGGCTGTAGCGGCCAGCGGACGATTTGATGGACCGATTGTAACGCCGATTATTCCGGCCAGCACCTTCTATGCAGCCGAAGAATACCATCAGGATTATCACAAGAAAAATCCGGGCCACTACAAACGCTACCGCAAAGGATCCGGCCGCGAAGACTTCATTGACCAGCACTGGTCCGATCCCGTCGATACCGAGGATCTGAAACAGCGTCTTACGCCGATACAATACGAAGTAACTCAGAATAATGCGACCGAACCTCCGTTCCACAACGAATTCTGGGACCATCACGGAGAAGGAATCTATGTAGACATCGTGTCGGGCGAGCCGCTCTTCAGTTCTACGGACAAGTATGATGCCGGCTGCGGATGGCCAAGTTTCACCCGTCCGATTCGCGAATATAACATCAAGGAAAAAATGGATCTCACCCATATGATGGTCCGCACCGAGGTGAGAAGCAAAAAAGGCGACTCACACCTCGGTCATGTATTCGACGACGGCCCTGGACCCAATGGACTTCGTTACTGCATCAATTCAGCGGCACTGCGTTTTGTTCCGAAGCAAGACATGTTGCAGGAAGGCTACGGCGAATATTTGCAGCTGTTTGAATAAACAGGAACATCCAAAGTACATTGTCCAATCAACGGACAATGTACTTTTTTTATGGAGTTAGAGTGTTTATTCATTTTTATAGGACAGGGTAATAATACAGTACATACTGAATCCAATGAAATGGAGGGATCGCAATATGCCTTGGAGCAAAAATGATTATCCGCCATCGATGAAAAATCTGGAGCCCCGTGTGAGGAATAAAGCGGTGGAAATAGCCAATGCCTTACTGGAGGAAGACTACGATGAAGGTCGGGCCATCGCAATCGCCACCGCCAAAGCGCAGGAGTGGGACGAAAATCACCCCAAAGAGGGGAAGTAACATCCATCCCTGACCGCATACTAAAGAAGCTCACCCTGATGCGGGTGAGCTTCTCTTAATGGGACCGTATTATGAACGGCCGCTAACGGTATGCTGTGCTGCCTTCGGAGTAACCGGAGTGCTTGGGGCACGGACCGCCTTCCGAAAAGGTTTCTTTTCCGTTTTCTCGGTACCGTACGTAACTGTGATCGTGATCACTTGTCCGGCAATCGATACGGCTAATATGGTGTATAAAGTCTCAACCAATGGCATGTAGAATAGCGATAATAGCAGTACTACGGCATCCATCAGGAAAAACACCGTCCCTACCTTAAGCCCGCTCCACTCGCTGAAGAGCACGGAGATCACATCGTCTCCACCTGTTGCCCCACCGAATCGGAGCACAATACCGGCTCCAAAACCTGTTAATAAACCAGACAGCAGCGCGGCTGCCAGTAAATTATGGCCCAAATCAATCACGAGCGTAGAATACCGCTCTATTAATGCGTAAAACACAGTGAACATACTCGCTGCAACAACCGTATTGAAAATAAACTTCCGGCCTTTGATAAACAAGGCAACCAGCAGTACCGGTATGTCCATCAGGATCATACTTAATGCCGGCGGAATATCGAGTGCATATTTGCCAAGCAGCGCAAGGCCAACAAAGCCGCCTTCGGTTAAATGATTGTGAAAATTAATGTGATAATACGTAAAAGCCATTAAAAACGTTCCGAACAACATCGCCGACATGGTGATAATTGTGTTTTGTCTTTTCCTCATACAGGATCCCTCTTGTCGTAGTAGATTGGTCAGACATAGGCCAATCTCTACACTGAGGAAACCTGGAGGAGCTCATCCTTCGAACCATAGTTCCCATCCTTTCGTGAGAGACCGTCCTTGTCTTCAGACGTCCGACTTCGCTCTACGAAGGAAGCTATGTGTATGAGAGATCATAACGTTTCCAAATCGTCCTTTGGGGATTCGTCCTTCGGGGACGACATGGTATCCTGATCCTTTCTTTCTCGTTATAGTTAACTGCTAACATTATTATAACACAGATTGCAGGCTAGCTAAACAGCCATCGGTACTCATTGGAATTTACTGGATGAACACTTGTGTGATTCGGTACATCATCACCCCCAGGAAGATACGCTCTGCCTAAACATCGGCTTACCATGGATTACATGAACATCAACATAATTGCACACTCAAGTTGAATATCCATCCACTCTATTCATGATATGTACGCCTATATCGTGAACATACCAAAAATTATACATTGCGCGAAGCATAATCCTCGAATACGATGTGTATATTAGAACATATGTTCTTATACGTATTTCATTTATGAGGAAGTGTTACTTATGAAGCCTTCAACTCCTCCACTGCCCTCTGAAGAAGACGAAGCATTGATCAGAGACTATCTCCTGTACAACCTGCTCCAATCGCTTCTTAAGCGGGACATTCAAATCCTGAAGACCCTTAGTCTCAAAATGGCAGACCTCTACATTTTAAATTTGCAATACATGCAAAAAGGGAATTCTGATCATGCCTGGTCGGTTCAGCAGCAGATGAGGCAGCGCGGTATCCGGATTCAGAACCAGAGCCGTACCGCAGAAGATGGGGTGCAGGTGCTGTATTTATGCCGCGGATATGAACGCAGGCTGCTCAGCGACTGGGCCTCTCTCAAGGAAGCAATAAAGGAACAGCTTGTTTCGTATCTTGGCACGGATTTGGCGGCATACTAGCTCCAACTACGTACAAGACAGGAGCTTTCATGAAGAATATTTTCCATATCTATTCTACTGATTTAAATAGAATCGTTCGAAACTGGGCTGCAGCCGTCATCATCACCGGGTTGGCCATTCTCCCTTCACTATATGCCTGGTTTAATATTGAGGCATCCTGGGATCCCTACGGCCAGACTTCGGGGCTGTCCATCGCTGTCGCCAACTTGGATAAAGGAACCACCCTGCGCGGCGAACCGATCAATCTGGGAAAAGAAATCGTGGAGTCTCTCCATCAAAATGAAAAGCTGGGCTGGCGGTTTACGGAGGATAGCGAGAACGCCATTCAGGGGGTAAGGCGCGGTAATGATTACGCGGCCATTGTCATTCCGGAGGACTTCTCTGCCCGTATCGGCACGGTGCTTAGCAACGAGCCTGTCAAAGCCCAGATCCTCTACTATACGAACGAGAAGATTAACGCGATTGCCCCCAAAGTCACGGCACAGGGCGCATCCGGCGTTGTCGAGGAAATCAGCAAAAACTTCATCAAAACCGCCAACGGTACCATCTTCGAGATTTTTAATACGCTCGGGATTGAAATCGAGAACCAACTCCCTGCGATTAATAAAGTGCGAAACCTTCTGTTCCGGCTTGAAAAAAGCTTTCCTGAGCTCAATGAAGCGGTAACCACAGCTCAGGAGGATATTAAGCTGGCCAACCAGCTCGTTCAGCAAGCCCATACCGCCCTCCCCCGCCTGGAAGGAATCGCTACCGAGGGCAAGGAAATGGCGGGCGCACTGGCGGACTTCGCCAATCAGGCTGCCGGTGCCTCGAAGTCTCTGGAGCCTGCCTTGCGTCAAGATTTGGAGGTATTGGATGCAGCTACTGGTGCCCTCTCTCAGGCGCTGGACGCTTTAGGGCAAGCCGACATGGATCCGAAGGAGCTTGCCGACCGCCTGAACGCTGCCCAGGCTCGCGCCGAGACAGCTGCTGAAGCTGCAGCTCGGCTGAGCCAATTGTTTAAGCGGCTGGGCTCCGTCTCCCCCGCAGCAGCTTCAGGTGCCGCCAGGCTTGAGGAAATTGCGGCAAGATGGAAATCTGCGCATTCCGTGCTCCAGACCCTAACACAAGCGGTGGAACGGGGCGAGGAAGCACCCGCCGATTCCGTTGCTAAGCTGAAAAAACTTGCCGATGACATTACAGATCTGACCAACACACTGTTAAGCCGCTACGATAGCGAGATCGGTCCAGCCATAAGCAAAGCCTTCAGCAAGGGCTCCGATACCGCCAAGCGTGTCCAGAATGAGCTGACACAGGCGCTGACCAGCGTGCCCGACATCCAGCGCCTGTTAAAGGATGCCCAGAGGGGGCTCACAGTGGGGGGAGAAGAGGTGCAGCTTGCCCAGAGCCGCCTGCCGGAGGCCGAGCTTCGCATTACAACGCTGGCCAACCGGCTCCGGGAGATGGAAGCTGAGGGCGATATTCAGGAAGTCATCGATCTGCTTCAGAACAATTTTGAGCTCGAAAGCCAGTTTTTTGCCGAGCCTGTCACACTGGAAGAGAATCGGCTGTACCCGATTCCGAACTACGGCTCCGCAATGTCTCCCTTCTTCACGACCTTATCGTTGTGGGTGGGTGCCTTGCTGCTTGTGTCCCTGCTCTCCGTTGATATTCATGATGAGGAGAGAAGCTTTCGCAGCATCGAGGTCTACTTCGGGCGCTACTTAACCTTTCTGACCATCGCTCTGTTCCAGGCGCTGTTTGTCACCCTCGGCGACCTCTACCTGCTCCGGACCTATGTGGTGAATCCCGGCTGGTTCATCCTGTTTGCGCTGCTGATCAGCTCCATCTTCATGCTGATTGTATACACTCTGGTGTCGGTATTCGGCAATGTCGGAAAAGCAATGGCCATCGTGTTGCTTGTGCTGCAGCTGGCGGGTGCGGGCGGCACGTTCCCGATTCAGATGACACCGCCATTCTTCCAGGCGCTGCACCCGTACCTGCCCTTTACCTATGCCATTAGCATGATGCGGGAAGCCGTTGGCGGCATCCTGTGGGACATCGTGATCCGGGATGCCTTGCTCATGCTCATCTTCGCTGCCATCGCACTGGTTATCGGAATCGTGCTCAAGAAGCCAATCAACCGCGCCAGCAGCGGACTGGTCCGCAAAGCAAAAGCCTCGAAACTGATTCATTAAATCGGCATGCAAATAACCCTAATGAAAAGGACATCCCTACCGGCTTCATATCACCAGGGGATGTCCTATGTACTGTCGTTCCATTATTGCTTTTTGGTATCCGATATTTCGTTCAATTGCTGCAGTGTATTCTCTCCCACGTCCCCCAGTCGCCAGATCGCAATCTTCGCGATGCCGGATGCCCGCGCCGTTTCAATCCAGCCCGCGACGGTCGTCCCATCCGCATACCACACGGTATGATCAGCGCCGAGGTCGTCGGTATATTCAAAATACAAGGCCCCGCTCGCTGGGTCTCTCTGCGGCTCGTCTGGAATTGAGTTCGCCAGCTCGATCGCCAGCTGCTCCGTCAGCGAAGTGACTTTGCCACCCTCCGCCCAGTCAAACCCGCCAAGGGACAGAGCCAAACCATGCTCGCCGGGGATCTGCTGCAGCTTCTCTGCGAGCTCCCGGATCATGGCATGATCCGCCTTCGGTCCAGGTCCGCTGTGACCACCGTGCAAATTATAGGCCATCAGGACATAATCCGGCCCCTTCGGCAGGTCAAGCGATGCCACGCGGACGCCCGGCTCCAGTACAATTCGAAGAGACAGATCTTCTGTCCGGAGGCGCTCATACAATTCACTGTACAGAGCGGACAGATTATCCCAGTCTTCCTTACGGACCTTCTCGTAGTCCAGTTCCACACCGGTAAAGCCATGCCGGGTCACCTCAGCCACGATGTCCCCGATATGCCGGCTGCGGCTTTCCGGTGTAGCCACGATCCGGGATACAAGATCTGCATCTTTCTGCACCGTCGATCCATCCGTATTGAAACGGTCGTTCACGATGGTCAGAACCCTGCGAATCTGTCCGTCTTCCCGGGCAGCCTCCATGACCTTAGGGAGAGCCTCCAAATAATCCGGTGTAATGTGGAGTTCGTCTTGATGATTGAAGTAAACCGCAAACAGATGGATTTCTTCAAGCCCTCCGGCAAGCAGCTTCAAATCCGTTATCCCCGTCTTCCACTGCCAGTCCGTAATCCAGGCGGACAACCTGACCCCTGTCTGGGGCGGCTGTAGTACCCGTTCCTTCTCTTTGCCTTGTGGCCACCAGATGATGACAGCAGCGCACATGGTCACCAAAACTGTTGTTGCTGCCCATTTCACCGTTCGATACCTCATTCGTTGATCACACCCTACGCCACCCTAATTTTAAAAAGTCTCCACGGCCCAGTCGACAGCCCGGTTCACGGTTCTCTGCACGCTTGTTACCATACCGGTAAATCCAGTCGGCTTATTGGTAAACAGCAGCTTCTGATCCCTGTCCGAAGACTCCGACAGGATCCTGACGTCTTCAAAAATGGCATCGTAGATGTCATCCTTCTCATTCTGCTCATGAAATTGCGATTCGAACGCTACGCCACCGGCACCAATCGAAGCATGCACTGGCTGCTGGTCCAGAATCAGCTGCTGATCAACGCTCAAGGACAGTGAATTGCCATCCACCGAGATCTCCAGCACCCGGCTTCCGCCGATGTTCACAGGATAATCGTTCTCGTCATCACGGGCGCCGGACTGCGTTTGTTCCTTCGTATACACCGACGCCTTGTCGAACTGCAGATCCTCTTCCCCCCCATCCTACCTTCGGCAAGGAGTACGTGAACAGTGTCTCGGGAGGCTGCCCCGCAATCTTCTGTTCCACCGCCACGTTATTATTCTCCAGCAGAAGGCGCAGATAAGAACCCTTCATCCGGTCGTAACGAACATAGACGGATTGGCGTCCCACCACATTACCGAGCGCTTTTGCCGAGACGGTAACGTCAGACGCTTCACTTCCCTTCAAATATACGCCACCTGCCTGGGAGGGCGGAGACGTAACCACCATGCGGTTATCCTGGAATTCGGCCGCTCCGCCAAGCAGCTCCCACTTGTCGGCCTGCCGCTTGTCCCCCCGAACAAACTGCATGGGCTGCCCTTGATCCTTGCGCAGCTTCATGACAAGGTGATTGGTGGACCAGTAAGGCGCAGGCTGAACCCGAGTCAGATTATAAAGATCGCTGTCCTTCGTGTTAAAGGCGTTGCCCTCCCGGTTGAAATTCATGCCGAACAGCTGTTGAATCTGATCCGTATTCGCGTTCGCAACAAGCTGATTCATCCCGCTGCCAAGCGCATTGGCGTGCATAATCATGTAAGTGCCGGGAACATAGCCGAGCGCCTCCGTGTAGACCTTATTCATCACCTCATAATCTGCACGGACCCGTTCTTCCATCTCTACGCGATTCTCCAGCGGAATCATATTCTCATCGCGGATGAAATCCATCAGATAGTGGTTGTAATACTCCACGCTGGCTTTGCTGGTCAGCTCGCTCTCGTCTTTAACACCGATATAGCGGCCTTCCTTGTCAAAAATATTAATATACGTCAGTCGGTTGCCGTTGGTCCCCAGCTCCCAAAAACCCGTGCGGGTCATCTTCAGCATATCCTTCGGCTGCAGAAACTTCCGTTCGCTGTTGCCCATTTTGTTCGCGTAAGACAAAAAGGTTGCCTTATAATTGTATTTCTCCAGCAGCGGCTGCGCGAACAGGGCAGAATCGTTCCGCCCGTCTTCAAAGGACAGGTACAGCGCTTTATCCGGCAGCTTCTTGCCTTCGGCGTAATAATCGATCATATCCTGCTGCGATATCGTGACGTAGCCCTGGTCATGCAAAGCCTTCAGCTGGGCATCCAGCTGGCTTTTGGACACCAGCTTGGACGTTCCGGTACGACCGACTCCAAAATAGGACAAAGCGATAAAACCCTGTTCCTGACGCCAGGCCGATTTATCCGGCTCCTTATAGGCTCTGAAATCGAAAATCGCGTTCGCCAGCATAATCGCAACTACGCCCAAAATCAGAATCTGCGCCGTAACCTTTATGATTTTCCCGCGATTCTTTCGCCGAACATTAAGGGCAGTATTTTGTTTCTTCCCCATTTGTCATCCTCACTTCAACCGCTTTGACACCATCAGAACGGTAATCCGAATTTTTTGCCTTTGCGCTTGCGGGCTTCCTTCTTCAGTCTGGCTTCAATATCCTGCGGCGTTTCCCTGGTCCCCCAGGTCGATTTCCAGAAGGTAAACCAGGCCACCGGCATTTGCCATAACAGCACAAATTCGTAGAACAGACAGAACACGAAGCCGAACACCCAGAGCCTGCTCTTGCGAAACAGTAAATGGGCAAGGCTCATAAGCAGCGCCATCAGCAGCAAGCCCATCAGGAAGGTTCCCGGAAAAATGCCGTGAACGATTGGCACATACATCAGATTGTAGGCAACCACAACAGGCGCCGCGATCGGCACAATCAGCCCGATATAGAAGAACAGCGCCATGAACGGCTCTTTCCGCCATATAAAACTGCCAGCCCGCAGAGACTCGCGCAGCCAGGAGCGCTTCCAGCGCATCTGCTGCTTCAGGAATACCTTCATCTGTGAAGGAACGATGGTTGAGCATATGGCCGAATCCTGATAGCCGGTACGGTGTGTTTTTAGAATAAAATTGGTCATGCTCCGGTCATCACCGAAGGTTGCGGGTCTGCCGAGGAACTTCTGGTTCAGCCATGCATCCGCATGCTGGACAATCAGCTCTTTTCGGTAACAGGACAACGGACCCGACAAACAGGTTACGCTGTCAAACCATGATTCTGCCGCTTTCATAATCCGAAATGCAATATAATATCTGACCGTCTGAAGCTTCGTCATATTATTGGTATATTTATTCTCGACGTCTGTCCGTCCGGCCACACCGCCCATTTTCGGGTCCTGGAAGGGTTGAACGAGATGGCGTATGGCCGTCGGGTCCAGAAAACTGTCGGAATCCACAAAAACAACCAGATCATGCTTCGCCATCTCCACACCTTTGACCAGTGCGGCCCGCTTGCCTGCATTCACCGGCAGCACCGTATAGGTCAGACGTTCCCGGGTAGCGTAACGCTCCGCCTCGGAATGAATCAGTTCGATCATATCCTGGATCTGCTGCACCGATTGGTCCGTCGAACGGTCATCCACCACGATAACCTCCAGCTTCTCAACAGGATAGTCCTGATTGATACAGCTGAGAATCGTGCGTTTGATCCAGTCGGCCTCATTAAAGCAGGGAATGATAATCGACACGCCAGGTGTATACCCGGGATTGATCGGCACATCGCGGTATAAGGCTCCGAACAGGTAACGAGTCAACAGAAACAGTGCTGCAATAATGCTGTATAAATACAGCACCATATTGTATTTAAAATAGATGATACTCTCGGCGCGCATAAGCATAATGAAGAGCACCGACACGAACAGAAGCGCGCTGGCGGAGTAGACGGAATATCCCCACCGTTTGCGCTGAAAATAATCGGTTAGCGGCTTCTCGAATTCAATGGCAAGCATCAACTCGTCGCCGGATTCCGTTTTGTTTACAAACTGGCGAACAATGCTTGCATCAATCCGCACAGCCGATTCGAAGCCCTCGGGCATCGCACCCGGTAGGAATTCGGAATCGGGCCTTCACCTTGTCGCCAACTTCAAGGCCCGATGCGTCCGGCACCCTAAGCAGCAGGCCTGTACCCGAAATATCGGCCGTCCTGCCCCTTGGTTCCAGAGCTTTTCTTTTTCCCCTTAGGAACAAGCAGCACCTCGAAATCTGCCACATAACGCAAACTGAGCATCCGAAGTTTATTCAAATATTCGGTATTGGACAGATCGTCTCCAGGTTGCAGCGCTCGATTCCCCCTCCGGTCCGCATTCATGCGAATTTGCTCCGGATCAGGCACATACGAAAGAGTCCTTCTGTCCGTACGCGGTAACGTAAGTACTTCCTTGGTACTCTTTTGTTGCTTACTTTTTTTTATCCCCATTGCGTTCTCCCATCGTTATCTCACAAACTCCAATAATGAAAACCGTTGGCTTCACATTCGGCCTTTGGATAAACTCCCTTCACATCAATCAAGAGTTTCTCCTTCTCCGTGCT
The DNA here is from genome assembly GCF_000193415.1 of Paenibacillus vortex V453. Classification (NCBI taxonomy): domain Bacteria; kingdom Bacillati; phylum Bacillota; class Bacilli; order Caryophanales; family Paenibacillaceae; genus Paenibacillus; species Paenibacillus vortex. The sequence goes on along the minus strand of NZ_ADHJ01000018.1, from coordinate 202,645 downwards.
GAACATCCCGTTAAAGTCGGAAATCGCAAGCTGCTTGAATTCATGGTGAGCGACCGCTACGATTGCAATTTGGATTCCTTTTAACTCACGCATATCCGACAGCTCGATACCATATTCTTCATATGCCTGCTTCGAATCCACGTATGGATCCGTCACCATCGGCTGTATCCCGTAATCCTGCAGTTCGCGGATAATATCGATGACCTTGGAATTGCGGATATCCTGGCAATCCTCCTTAAAGGCAAGACCCATCACCGCAACCTTCGCTTGCACCAGATCAAGACCTTGGCGAACTGCAAGTTTAATGACATTCTGGGCGATGTATTTTCCCATCCCGTCATTGATATGCCTTCCGGCCAGAATGATCTTGGAATGATATCCGGTATCCTCGGCCTTGTATGTAAGATAATACGGATCGATTCCGATGCAATGTCCACCGACGAGACCTGGCCGGAACGGCAGGAAATTCCACTTCGTTTCCGCTGCCCGGAGGACGGCATTCGTATCGATATCCATCTGGTTGAACAGCATCGACAGCTCGTTCATAAACGCGATATTGATATCGCGCTGAGCGTTCTCAATGACTTTGGCTGCTTCGGCCACTTTGATGCTTTCTGCCCGGTGGACGCCGGCTTCGATAATCAGCTCATATAGCCTGGCGACCGTCTCCAGCGCCTCCGAATCGCTGCCGGACACGATTTTCACAATCGTTTCAAGCCGGTGCACCCGATCTCCCGGGTTAATTCGTTCCGGGGAATATCCCACCTTGAAATCCACGCCAAAGCGCAGACCTGACTCCGCTTCGAGGATTGGAATGCAAATTTCCTCCGTAACGCCCGGATAAACTGTCGATTCATAGACAACTACAGCCCCACGCGATAAGGCACGACCCACCATCCTGCTGGCACTGCGCACGTATTTCAAATCCGGCACATTCCCGCTTTTTACGGGGGTCGGAACGGCTACAATAAAACAACCAGCCTCCCTCAGCTTGTCCGGATCTGAAGTGAATACCGCCCTGCAGTCCCTAAGAGATGCATCTCCGATCTCACCGGTGGCGTCCATTCCGCTGCTGTACTGCTTCACCTTGTCTTCACTCAGATCAAAACCGATAACGTCCAGTTTCTTCGAAAATGCAACCGCCAGCGGAAGACCTACATATCCAAGACCCACCACCGCCAATTTGTCCAAGCGGTCTACCATGTTCTCATACAACCCCATATTATTCCATCTCCGTTGCGGCCTTGTTTTGCTGCATCATGTCCGCCATTTTAACAAACGTGTATCCCTTGCCTTGCAGGCCTTCCAGCACGCTTGGCAGAGATTCTATCGTGTGAATATCATCCAGCATGTGCAGCAAGATGACGCTGCCTCGTTCCGTTTTGGTCATAACTCCGTTCACGATATCTTTCGCACTGTTTGAAATGTCCCAATCCAGCGTTGTCACATCATACATGGCAATCACCGGATAACCGACAGCGGCCAGCGCTTTCGCCCGCTCATCATCTACCACGCCGGTTGGCGGACGGAACAGCATAACGGGCTGTTGTTGAATGGCTTCCGTAATGACCTGATGGGCCTTGACCACATCTTCCTGCAGCTCTTGTGGTGTTAACGAAGTAACAACAGGGTGACTATAGGAATGGTTGGCCACATCATGGCCGCCTTCTACCATCGCCCGTGCCAGGTTCGGGTTGCTCTCCACTCCTTTTGCCCGCAGGAAGAAGGTGGCCTTTACATCATGCTCTGCCAAAATATCGAGAATGCGGGTCACCGTTTTGTCACTTCCGAAATCGTCAAACGTCAAGGCTACCTCTTTTTTGTTCGTATCCACTTTGTAGACGAGTTCATACTTCGCCTGTTGATAATCCGGATTGATTCGGGCTGCGTCGTATCCCGGAATCTGTTCAAGCGGTTTGCGCTCTCCGCCATTCTCAACAAGCTCGTTCAACGTAACAAGCTGATACCCGATATCATCTGCTGCCTGGGCTATATATTGAATAGATGAGATCACTTCCGGATTGACGTCGGTATTCATCGAGATAATACCGCCTCTTGAAATGAATTTGGCCACATACTCTCCGATCTCTTCCGCACTCTGCATATTACGGTCCTTGGGGTTGATGTTGTAACTCACAACCGCCTTCATGCCGAGATGCGCAGCCGCCAGGGGTACATCGGCAGGGTAATCGCCGGAGCGTGTCCGAACATAGCGCGGCTCTGCTCCGGTTTCCCGCTTGATAACGTCATTCGCCAATTTGATTTCCTTATAGATCTGGTCATAATCAAGCTTGTTCATATCCAGTTGGTTCAGTGTATTGTTCTCGATTTCGTGACCTCTGGCCAAGATGGCGCTGGCAATATCCGGCTCCTCCGCCACTCTCATGCCCGGCAGGAAGAAAGTTGCCTTGATCCCCCACGCATCCAGTTCATCGATCAGAGCGGTCATGGTCGCTTTATCACCCATGCCATTGAAAGTAAGTGCCAATTCTTTTTTGGTCTGTGTATACATACGGGATCTCCCTGCTCTTCTCCCCGGTATACCGATCTACCTTCGGCGCGGGCGCCATCGGACCGGTTCCTTCATTAGAGGCTGGTTTACCGCCAAATAGACCACAGCCTCCCAATAATATCAGGATCATGAATAGTGCAGTCATTCTCGAAAGTATGTATGGAACTCGGAATTTAATAGAAACTCTTTTCATCTGGTTACTCCTTCTATATTTCAAACCGGGACTTTTGTCATGCAGTCATCCTGAACAAACCAGTAGAATATAACACCATCCGTCCATAATTGCTACAGCTGTTTTAAAGAATTCATGGTATTTTTTTTCTTTTTTTAGATGGCTCTAACCAAATTGAGGGATATATGGTTCATTATACCTATTCTCTCGATCCATCCACTGCTTTTGAATCATCTTTCATCCTCCTAGACTTGATGATTCATTATAAAATTCAATTCTATACAATTTCTAAACAATTCAAAAAACGCATAAAAAATACCCCCGAAGATCTCTGAAGACCTTCCGGGGGTACGCTGAAAGTTGAATGAGTGAATGATATGAAGCTGCTTGCACATTAACCCGGAATACGGACCGGGCTTACTACAAAATCACCGTTTTTCCTCGACCATCGCCGTCCGTTTGTGAACCCAAGCCTGGTAATGATGGACAGCCAGGCCTGCAAAGGAGGAATGGTCGCTGCCAAGCTTGGCGGCGCTCAGGGCTTCATCCTCCATTTCCTGCTCGCTCTTGGTGAAGAAGGTCAAATGCTCCCCTTCTTCCGTATCCCCAAGCTCCATGCCGATCCAGACGGACTTGCCGAGTTCGTCCGCCTGCTTCAGCTCTTCCTTGGACAATTCATACATTTGCTCCCCGCTGTCCCGGTAAGCCATAACGGCAATTGCATCCGTATTCTGAATCATCCAGCGGCTGAACGAATCCGAATTCTCGCCTTTCGGTCCAGGTATGGAATCAAGCCAGAACGGAACGGCGGCACTGAGCGGGAGGTTCTGACGCTCCGCCTCCTGCACCCACACTTTCATGTTCGCGCTCCATTCTTCCACGACCTGCACCTGTTCCCGGTCCCATCTCCTTAGCACATAGGGCTCGACATCGAACTGCACACCCTCAAATTTCTCCTCAGGTGCAGAAGCCTGATTGTACTCGTCCAGCCAGGTTAACAGCTCCATCCCTTGACCCTGGCCTTCCCCATAAGCCCAATCCGGCTGCCCGCCCAAAGCATGTACGCTGATGCCCTTCTGATGCGCAGCCGCCACAAAGCGGCGATATTCCTCTTCCGTAACCTCTTTTTGGATTTGCAAAAAAATCGTTGTAATTCCTTCCCTCCCGCTAAAGGCTACAATCTCCTCCGTTTCACTCCGGATCAGACTTGCATCCCACAGCCAAGTGGCTTTGTTCTGATTCACCTTGCCTGACGGAAGAAGAAAAAGGATCAGCAGCAAAAGGCAGATGCTGGCAACCAGGATGATCAACTTCGCTTTTGCGTTTATATACCTCAGTCTTCTCGTCCACTTCATCAGATCAAGACGGCCTCATCCGGCTCGGCAACATGCTGAACGGAATGGCCAATCTTGTAGATATGAGGCTCGGCATACGCCTTAAATGCATTTCTCGTATCCAGGATCGGCACGCCCGCGGAAGCGATGGAATGGTAATCGAGATTACTATGATTCGTGATCAGCACAATGCAATCGTAACGACTGAATTTGGTGAGGTCATACTCCACGCTGCGGATCGTTGTGCCATGCTTGTCCACAAAGCTGTTAGCGTACGGATCGTAATATTCCACATAGGCGCCGTTCTCCTTAAACTGCTCATATACTTCAAGTCCCGGCGATTCGCGCAAATCGCTGATGTCCGGTTTGTACGCCATGCCAAGCAGCAGGATGTTGGAGCGCTTAATCGATTTGGCATACTCATTCAGAATCGTAGCCGTCTTGTTGATCACATAGTATGGCATATTGTCATTTGTGGATTGCGCCAGCTCGATGAATTTGCTGTAGAAACGGAAACCCTTGGCCTTCCAGGATAAGTACATAGGGTCCAGCGGAATGCAGTGACCGCCGATGCCCGGTCCCGGATAGAACGGCATGAATCCGAAAGGCTTGGTTGCTGCCGCATTAATTACTTCCCAGATATCAATGCCCATGCGATCACACATCATGGCCATCTCGTTCACGAAGGCGATGTTCACGCTGCGGAACGTATTCTCTAGCAGCTTGGACATTTCCGCAACCTTGGGGTTGCTGACAGGCACAACCGTCTCCACGTACTGCTTGTACAACGCCTCGCCCAGTTTAAGGCAAGCATCCGTTGTTCCGCCGATCACCTTCGGCGTATTGCGTGTATTAAACCGGCTGTTGGATGGATCTACCCGTTCCGGCGAGAAGCACAGGTAGAAGTCCTGACCGACCTTGTAACCGAGCTTTTCGATCTGCTGCTGGATCAGCTCCTCGGTTGTTCCCGGATAAGTCGTGCTCTCCAGAGTAATCAACAGATTGGGTTTCATGAAGCGTTTGAGCTGATCGACTACCATTGTAATGTAGGATGTATCCGGGTCCTGGTTCTCGCTGAGCGGCGTCGGCACACAGATGCTAACCGCATCAATGACCGTAATCATGCTGTAATCCGTTGTTGGTTTAAAGCGTCCGGTCTCCATGCAGGCTGCAAGCTCTTCGGACGAGATGTCCGTGATATAGGATTCTCCGCGATAGATTCGATCAATCTTGTCTGAATCGAGATCGATTCCAATCACCGTAAATCCCTGTCTTACCATTTCTACGGCGAGCGGCAATCCTACATAGCCCAGCCCCACAACACCCAAAACAGCTTTCTTATTCTCAATGGCACTCAATAAAGTTTCGTATTCCTCATTCACAAGTATTCAACCTCCATCGGATGTATAGTCTGTTAGTCTATCGTCTCACTTTTTGGCTAAAGGATAGACCTCGTTTGTTGAACTCTCTCCTTGCGATTAAAGAACTTCTCAGCTCAACTAATCACGTATCCATTCTTCATTCAAACATTCCTCATCAAGCTAAAGACGTTAATAACCATGTGTTTAATGAAGGCACCGGCGGATGCGGGCATCCAGCTCTACCGGCGAGAACGGCTTGGTTACATAATCATCCACCCCGTTCTGGAAGCACTGGCTGATGGTCTGCTCCACACGCTTCTCGGTCAATACAACAATCTTTGGCGGTTCCTTCACCTTGAGCTGCTGGATATGATGAATGAAGGGCAAACCATCGATGCCGTGCAGATTAAGCTCCGTCAGCACAAGATCAGGCTCCCATTTCGGGATAAGATCCAGAGCCTCCAAGCCATCCACCGCTTCGAGTGTTTCATAGCCTTGCATGGCCAAACGTATTTGCAAAAATTCTCTCACCGTGGCGTCCTGATCCACAATAAGAATTCGACTCTGATCACGGTCTGCTTCCTCCTGCGTGAATATATGAATATCCGAAGAGGTGCTGAGCCTAGCCGCTTCCGCCATCTGCTTCATCGTCTGCGTTGACGGTGTTTCAGTAAGCGCTGCAAGCGTAATTCTCGGATCCGACTGCTCCAGCCGGCCCTGAAGATGCTGCTTCAAGAGCAGTGCCTGATAGTGGGCGGCATCCAGCGTATACCCAGGCAATGTAAGGGCCAAGACGCCGGTACTGACATCTCGCAGAACCTCGCTGTTCACACCGGACAGCTGGTCCACAAAGCTTTGGACCTCCGTCAGCTCAGCATCCGTTCCGGACGGATCGCCAGCACAGTACAGAAACAGCAAAGCTGTTCCGTTTCGGTGTCCTCTCACTTCCTCCTCCAGGCGGCCGTAGAAATCAACGGCCTGCACGCGTTGCAATGTTGCGGATTGAGACATAATTGTAAGTCCCACCTCTCTTTATGGTTTGACGCTGTAAAAACATGAACCGGGCCTTGATGTCAGGCTGCCTCGTTCTTGTCTTTCCAGCTCTGCCGGGTCATGGTTCCCCATGAATTGTTGTTTTGCATGTATTGAATATGCCCCTGTACCCTCCACAGCACGCCCAACTGGTGGTAACCCACAAATTTGAGTGCCGAGAAGAGAAGCATCTTCACCAGATCCGACAATTTGGTATACCGCCGGAAGGCCATCTCCTCCAGGATGAGGGCGCCTACACTGAGCAGGTACCCGCTTAAGAAGTTGACGAGTCCAAACACGACCAGTACTTGCCAATTTGTCATATCCAGCATTACATATCCAAGCAGAGCCAGAAGGCCCGTGATTCTGAAATAAGGGTTTAGCGCTTCAAAAATAACGTTGTAGGGCATTGTCAGCAATCCCATGACTTTATATTTCGGGTTGAACAGCATATTGCGGTTCTCGATCATGTTCTTCAAATTTCCCCGTCCCCAGCGCTTGCGCTGGTTGGACAATATGTTGTAGCTGTCCGGCGCCTGCGTCCAGCACACTGCTTCCGGACAGAAGGAGACTCGATATTTGATTTTATTTTCCAGCATATAGCGGTGCAGCTTGATGATGATATTCATGTCTTCTCCGGGATAACCGCCCCGATAGCCGCCTACGGCAATGACATAATCTTTTCGAAACATGCCGAAGGCTCCGGAGACGATGATAAGCCCGTTAAGATGACTCCAGCCGATTCGTCCCCCCAGAAAAGCTTTGAGGTATTCAATCGATTGGAACATGGGCCACATACGGCGCGGCAAGGATACGTCCTTAACCTCTCCGTTCTCAATCACGCAGCCGTTGGCAATTCGAACATCTCCCCCGATGGCCACCGTCTCTTCCGGGTTCTCCATATACATCCGGGCCATCCGGATCAGCGCATCCTTCTCCAGCAATGAATCCGCATCAATGGAAGAGATCAGCGGATAACGGGAGAGGTTGATTCCCGCGTTCAATGAATCCGCCTTGCCGCCGTTCTCTTTATCAATCACGTATAACTGCGGATACTGGGGGTTGTAATAAATCCCGCGCATCTTATGGGTATGGATGTTCCCGCGCAGCTCCGGATTTGGCAGCAGCGTCAATCCATACTCCTCAATCAGCACCTGCAATGTGTCGTCGGAAGATCCGTCATTGATGACAATAACCTCGTACGTGGGATAATTCAGTGTCATCAGACAACGAACATTCTCTGCGATCGTCAGCTCTTCGTTGTAAGCGGGAACCAGCAGGGATACGGATGGTACCAGCTCGGAGCCGGACAGCGTATTGTATTTTGAGTAATTAGCCCGTCTGAAAATATCCCGGATATTTCTGAAAGAGAACAACAGAATTACAAAATAAAGCGCGCTAACGGCCATGACGTAATATATCGCCACCATGCCGTAAGTGAGCAGGATGTCTCTAAGCAGTGTAATCCCCTCCTACTCCTGCAACGGTGCCGATGCGCTTACTCGGTTGAACACCGAAATAACGATCGTACACCAGTTTTCTTTTGTTATAGGCAACCATTTGCTCCACTTGTTCATGTTCGCCTTCCTTGGCCATGATCCGTTCGATCCGGTACAGTGCCGTTTCCCTTGCCGGACCGGTTCCTGTCAACGCAGCCTGACACAGTGTCTCGAAGCCTTGTTCTCCAAGCATGGCAAGACTCTCGGCGCTATGATTACGCACATACCAATTGTCATCCTTCAGGGCAGAAGCCAGAAGCGGAATGCTGCCTGCGGCATGAAGCCGTCCCAGCGCCTTCGCTGCTGCTGAACGTACTTCCCACGCATGATCATTCATTAGCTCCTCAATGGTGTCATCCTTCAGGGCAGGGTTGGAGCTAAGGTACAGCTTGACCGCTTCTGCGCGTACGTCCTTCTCCTCGGATCCCACCAGTTTGCCCAGTGCAGGAACGACCGCCGGAATGGCTTGCCCCCACATGGCAACGAGCGAAACCTTGACCAGTCCCGGATCCGGATCATCCAGAAGCTTACGCATAAGGCTGGCCGAATCCAGCCGGGTCTCGAGCAAAATATCGGCTGCCATATGATGGATGGCTTTATCGTACGAGAGCAGCTTCGACAGCATCTCCCGAATCTGCTGGGACTGCACCGCGCTTTTGGCTATTGCCCGCGCAATGATGATGGTCATGGGACCGTATTTCATGCGATTCATCATATGCTGAAGCTGCGGCACCGCCTCTTCGGCACGCATCCCCCCAAGCCGGTAGGCCGCCTCGATTCGGCGGTCTTTCCGCAGGCTGGACAGTGCCCGGATATCGGCCTCCACAAATCCGGCATCCCTGCACAAGCGAAGCAGCTTCTCTCTGGCATCCCCTTTGAACTGCTCGATCCATTCCATAAACTTGGCCTGAATGACCCGGCGTTCTGCCGGGGTCAGTTTGCCAGGCGGAAGCTCTGGCGTTATATCGCCATGCAGATGGGTCTGCACATACACAAAGTAATCATGGTACTTTTTCTTTAAACGTTCCGTTTCTTTCTGCTCGGCATTATGCTTGATCTTCATTTGGAACAACAGGATAATGCCGGCTGCAATGAGGCCGAGACATACATAGATGAATACGTACGCCATGGCTAAATTTGAAAACATATCCGATGGCTCCTCCTTTTATTTAGCATCTGATTGCCGCCCCGGTTCAGGCAGGCGGGTGAAGATTTCCTGCATATCGTAATAGCTTTGCTTCAACCGCTCACTGTACTTGGTGGCTTCCCACAGCTCCCATGTATAGGGTTTGATATCCTGCAGGTTTATAGCCTCCGGCGATTCGGCTGCCGAAGCCCCGTTCTGCTTCGAGCGTTCCGCAATCCATGGTGCCAAGCGAATTCCATCCGCCGTCACGGTGCTGAATGAGCGCTTGTCTTGAAGCGGAGTATAATCCACAACCTGCAGCGAGCTCGGGTCTCCGAATCCCAATAGCATCCAAGGAATTCGCATCTCAATGAACTGTCCTTGATACTGCCACGCTGTAAGAGAATTGAAATCCGGAGATTCCGGATCGGTGGTCCCCCGTTTGAGAATTCCTACGGTTTCATCCACAAACGGATGAGAGAAACGGGTGTCCGGGGGATTCATCAGCAGGCTGATCGCCAGCTTCCAGGAGTGAAACGATCCACCCGGTACTACAGGATCATTCTTCGTGCCCTTGGCTTCCTCCCCTGGCAGCATCCAATACCCTTCTTCGCCGTACAATCGGCTGTGAAAGTCATAAGATGGCGCTATGGTTACCTGGGACTCGTCCTCTTGCCCTAACTGAATCAAAGTCTCCAAAGCTCCGCCGGTAAGCGTTCGTCCTGCCAGCTCCTTCTCCGGGATGTCTCCGCCTTGAATCGTGTCCGCTCCAATGAAGAGCTTCGAACGCTCAGGGTCAAACACCTCGCCCAGCTCCATGCCAATGTACAGATAGGCTTCATCATGAGTCAGCCTCATGCTCTTCACCCCCGGAGCCGTTCCGGACCAGGCCTTAACTTCCCCATCGGGAAGCTTATCCCAGTCAGCCAAATCGCCGTCAATTGTAATCTGCTCTGTTTTACCCGGCTGCATGGCCAGAACCCCGAACATCTTCTCGTTGGTCAGCACATTCAACCAGAATGCCCGGCGGTCTGCTGGGATTTCAAAAGGCATCGTATTCCATGTTTTCTTGAACCATTCGTCCTGCCACATGAACAGGATTGCCCCGGAATATCCCTCATCGTAAATATCCTGGGTTAGTGAGACGTTGACTAGACCCTGCTCTGCTTCATCATGTCCGCCTTGATCCCTCCCTCCAGGACCATGGTGTGAAACGCCTATGGATGACGGCACGCCATATTCGGTGACCATGATCGGCATATCCTCGAACTCCGCCTTCAATTTGCGCAGGTAGGCTTTGTATGTGTTGTATTCCCCGTCTCCATCAGGAATGGTCTGCAATGTTTCGTCCGTTCGGAAGAAATCCGGATAGTACGGATACACATGGTAAGCCGCAAAATATCCTGCTTCCCAATTCACCGGTGTGACATGCCTCGCGTCCACAGACACCAGATCCTCCTCGAACAGCGGTTCACCGGGATGCTCCAGCACATCCGTTGTGACCCAATTCGTAAATGTCATCGGATGCTGCCAGCCATACTTCTGCTCCTCGGTAGCCGTATAATCCAATAAAGATGCCAGCCAATTCTCGAAGGGGCTTGCGTCTTCCGTCCCCGAGAAATAGGAGCCCTCGTATTGAGGAACATCCTTATGTACCGTATTTGTTTTCTCAACCATGGCGGGGTCCCACTCTGTACCCACATGCCAGGCCATCAGGTACTTGCCTGCATTGACCTTATACTTGCCACTCGACTGCCCATGTTTGGGCTCTACGTTTATATCCCCATAGACAGCCGCGACTGCCTTGGATATTTCGGCTTTAAACGTCTGGACGATTTCCTCGTCATAAGCATCCTGACGCTCGATCAGCTGCTCCTCCGGCGACCAGATGCCCTGCATAAAGTACAGGGGGTCTTCGCCTTTATCACGGTTATATTTCACCAAAGCCGAGTAAAAGACCGGATTGTGCACCGTATAGACCCTGATGACGTTTGCTCCCATGTCATCAATCTGCTTGAACCAACGCAGGTAATCCTCCTCCGTTGCCGGCAGCTCACCAGGATAATGCCCCGGTACCGTTGCACCCAGATTCACGCCTTTGGCAAAAACCTCATTCCAAACCTCTTTGTTTTCATATTCCAATAAAGAGGTGCCCTCGGTTTTGAACTTCATTTTCACGCCGTCCGCATCCGCATACGTTTTTAATGACGGTCTTAGATATCCTAGAATTACAGCGGCACCGCAGAGAAGCACTATAGTACAAAGCGCTGCGATTACCCACCATTTTCGTCTGCTCATCGTCTTCGTTGCTCACCTGCCCCTTCTATGACATGCTGATTGCTGCACCGACGTTCATGACGTGAGCTATACTCGTCATTCTATAGCCGATGCGTTCCCGATACCATATTCCTTCTTTACCAACTTTTCTAATACCGACAGTAGTCTTAAAGAAGCGGATTTAACACTCCCATAACTTTTCCCCCGAATCATGCATCGCCGTCTCTTCAACCTTGTCATTTGACAACTTCACAAGATGATGTTAGTTACGTGTAGCTAACGGGCATGGCCCCGAAGAAGCTGTAGCCTGTATGACTTTATCCCATGAAAGGAGTACAGCGTGTTCAGACCGTTTTCAGAAAATTTTCGTGAATCGTAATATTAAACGCAGAAAAATTGCTAAAGTTCCGGTCATTTTTACATCATTATCCATAGTTATGACAAAATTGATACCAAAGTCGTATAAAAAAACGGCTGAGAACCGCATTCTGTAAAGGATTGGCAATATTAGCCTTTTATACAAAATGAGAACAGAGTCCTGTACCGGGATTGGGTAATATTCTATAGATTTGATTATCAGGATCAAGTGGTAAGTATCGCCTATTTTTGATGATTTAGGTCTCGATTACTTAACAGTAGTTTACATAAATTAGTTTAAAAATTTACACAAATCCGGGCATGACAACATAAAACAGACCCGATAATTAGTCTCGCGGGTCTGTTTGCAAGGCTATGAGGTTGAAAAAGTTACCTTGATTACCGTTTATTCTACAGGCAAATGTCACCTTCACCTCCAAAATGTCGAATATCTCCACTCCTCTACCCGCCCCTATATAAGCGCCAGCGGCGTTAGTTGATTCATCGTTTAGACATCGGCAACATCCGACCCTGAAATCCACTGTAGTTCCCCGGACATCTGATGAATTGCCCACGTCTTTGTGACCAAGTCGATTGTACCTCCCCCCGAGGATAAAGCCCGTCCTCCTTATTTCTGAAAATTCAGGAGATCAAGCATTCGATGCACGCCGACACCCTCGATCAAGATCGGCATACGGGGACCTTCATCGCGGCCAAGGACCAATTGATAGATAAGACTGAACAAACGCTTCTGATTTTGTTTCATCATCTTCTTATCATCATGGTGGCAGATCGCATAGATCTTCTCCATTCGTGTTGATCCAGTAAGCTCGGCATCCTTCAGCAGATCGCATACGGTGTGAAGCCATTGCCGCTCCAATGAATCCAACGTCTCGTACCGTTGGTGATCCTGGTGCTCCTTCACGGTAATCAGCTTTTGCGGATACCAGTGTTTGATCCAATACTCGGCTCGCCGTGCGGTGGGTTCGAGCTGCTCCTTCGCATAACTTTCACCAACTCGATGCAATAGCTCCTGCAGAAGTCGGTAATCAAAATTCACGAGCGGCAATATGCCGGATAGCTGGCTGAATTTGGGAGCCCTGCCCGGATGGCTGTCCGGCATGGAGAGCTCGAGTGCAGCCTCAATATCAGGGCTTAACTCCTTAGAAGCAGCAGGATTGCGGTAACGCTCATATTCGGTATAGTTACGGATCACATCTTCATCAAGTCCGATATGGAAGGGTGCATTCGGCTGATACTTGGCAAACATAAACAGAATATTCTCAGGCGCGTACACCTTCAGCAGGTCCCCAGGCGTATAGTTGCTGCCGGAAGAGCTGGACATTTTTGCATGGCTCCCCTTCATGCTTATAAATTCGTAGGCCGCATAGAAAGGCGCTGGATTTCCGAAAATGTTCTCCGAGATCACTTTGGATACATTGTAGCTGCCTGTTTCCGACGAATGGTCTCTGCCTCCCGGCTCGAAGGCGACATTTTCCATCTTCCAGCGCATGGGCCAATCGATTTTCCACTGCAATTTCATATGCGTTGCCTGCAGGATCGACAGGGTGCCCCGATGCCCACAGATGCAGGCATAACCCAATCTTTCCGTGGGCTCATCGAATTGCTGTATCGTCGTTGTATCCCTTCTGCATTCCTCACAGTATACCTGTACTGGATAATAAACAGCCCGTTCTTGGTCATGGGCTCCACCCGTTTTGAAGGCATGCAGGATATCGTAAATTTCCGTCCTGTGTCGGATCGCATGAAGCATAAGCGAATTATACCGCCTGGATTGGTACTCCCGGCTCTGATAAATAAACTCGGGTTCGATCCCGAATTCGGCTAAGGCAAGCTCGAACTCCTTCTCATAATGCTCCGCATAGGAAGCATGACATCCGAACGGACATGGGACCTCCACGTAGGGCATGCCGATGTACTGCTCAAACCCCGGGTCCACTCCCGCAGGAACCTCCCGGAATCGGTCAAAATCATCCCAAGAGAAAATAAACCGAACCTTCCTGCCCTGCTTTCTCAGCGCTTTTGTTACAAAATAGGCCGTCACGATTTCCCGGAAATTTCCGATATGCACAGCCCCGGAAGGACTGATTCCGGCTGCGCACACATAGGTCTGCCTATCTGGATACCTCTCGATCAATTCGTTCGCGATTCGTTCTGACCAATGCATTCCGAGCCCTCCTCTAATTCGTTTGGTAAAAACCAAAAAAAGCCCTCATCCGCAAGATTGTCATCTTGAGGACGAGAGCTTTGAGAATACGCTTCGTGGTACCACCCCGGTTTGTGAAAGCTGTCACCAGTTCCACCTCTTCAGGTACGGCATCACGATGCTTATACCCTATCTCTGTAACGGGAGAGGCCCGTCGTAACATCCTTGAGCCCTTCTGCCCAATTCCTTACGCAGCTCCGAGTCTTTGTTCATTAAGAATATTGCTGCTCCATTCCCACCTGCCAGGAGCTCTCTGCAAACAACGTTTCTCAACTACTCTTCTCTTCATAGCTTTTCATTGTTTCCATAATATTTAAGCCATATTAAACCATGGCAATTCGAAATGTCAAGCAAGTTTACCAACAATCCGCCTATAGGTTGCCTCGTCCGAGACAACATACAGCTTGGCGTCCCGCGGGATCGGCTGATCCAGCTTGCGGTTAATGGTGAGGTCGTTGCGATCGGAGATAAGCGTCGCTCCCTGCCGCAGCAGATCCTGAAAGGCATCGCCATAAGTCTTCCATGCCTGGTTCAATGACACTTCATATATATCATCGCCATGCTCACGGCTAAGCAGTTGCATCAGCACATCCGAATTGCCCTCCTGCAGAGCTGCACGTACCGCTAAGCGGGAAACCGCATCATGCGAAAGAACAAACTCGTTCACATGGTTGTGGCGGAAATTCTGAACATGCTTCTCCTGAACAATCTCCACCGTGGTATGTACATTTGGTGCAATCCGTTCAATGCTAGAAACAATCAAGAGCGATTTGCCATCCACCAGCGCCGATTCATCAATCCGAGCGTCTGCAAATACAATCGCCGATTTCGCCTCCAGGATATTGGCCCGCATCAGCACGTCATCTGCTGACGGGTCCCCGCTAATAAAATGCACCTGTTCGAGATGCTCTGCAGGATGCTGACTGGAATCATCAATGACAACAATCTCGGACTCCGGCGAATACGACAAAATCTCATCGATGGCGGATTGCGCTTTTTTGCTCCAGTTTATAATGATCACTTGACCGCTGCCCCGAAAATTCAACCTGCCCGCCCCTCTCTGCCGCTGCATACTTCCAAACGATTCGATCACTTTACCAATTACTAAACTCAGCAGCCCGATACCAAAAATATATATAAATATGGTCAGTATCTTGCCGGGCACTGTGACTGCATAATAATCGCCGTAACCTACGGTTGCCATCGTGGTAAGCACCCAATAAAAGGCGTTAAACCCGTTCTGAAAGGTTTCCGGTTCCAGCAGAAATGCCAGCGTCGAGCACAGTACCACAAACAGAATGACAAGTACGCTGATCGTCGTTTTACGCAGACGCATCATTTTCAAAGATAATCTTAGAAAAAAGTGCACGTTCCTGATCCTCTCCCCAAGGGCGCTATTCTTCCTAAATAATCAAGCTGCTGATCGCAAAGGCTGTACCGATAAACACCATAGCGAGCAGAATTCCGATAGCTACATTCCCCTTTTGCAGTTGCTCGGAGATGCGAAGACCCGGCGTAACCAGCTCGAATACCCAATAGGCAACGATCAAACATACATACCCTACGGCAAACCACAGAATCATATGCCAGATCGATGAATTCGTGTATGCTGATATCCCCAGGATAATGGCCGTTGCCATAAATTTGCCTCCAAAAGCCAGTCCTACCGCTGTATTCCCTTTCTTCAGCTCCTCCATGTCGTTAAACCGGGTCATCCAGCTAAATATCAACATCCCCAGCAATTGAAGCACGATAATGCAGAGCACACTTATTACAATATTAACAACGACCGTCAATCCGCCCACCCCCGAAATTTTGCATAGGCCAAGTCGTAATCGGCGAAATCATGGACTTCCTCCAATACAACATCAACCGTTTTCTTTTTCTCCATTGCGGTAAAACGCTTCTCGTCAATCGGCTGTTTGATCCGGTTTCCTGTCGGCAATTCAACTACCGCAAAATGTCTTGTTTCTTTTTTGTATGTTGTTTTGTATACACCAATCAGCTTCACATCCGTTTTAACCGTGACTTTCAGGTTGGTTAAATCCGCTTGCGCGCTCTTCTTGTCCTTGAACGATTTGATCGTCTGCCAGGAGGATAACCGGATATCATTCCGCTGATTCGCATCGGTGGCGAGTTCGGCGTCCATGAATTCAAGCGTCCAGATTTTGTCCCCGGTCGCATAATTGTTGTCGTTTGGCAGCAGCTCGTTATCCGGCAGCACTGTCATATCTCCGCCAATCAAATCGCCTACCGTGCCTTCAACAATTCGGTAGTCCCATGGCACACGGGTAGAGGAGGATACTTCCTCTGAAGAACCGCTATGGAACACGGACGACTCATTGCTTCCGCATGCGCTCAGCGCCAGCACCATGATCGATAGAATCAGTACAGCCAGCACGACAGAAGGCTTCCTCTTCCTTAGAGGAGCGCCGCTTGGCTGCATTCCCTTTTGTTTCAACTGCATTTATTTCACTCCCATTGCGATAAAATGGCTGGAATTCCCCGTAATCAAGCCGCCCGCCCGTCCGAGCAAGCCGCAAGGAGTTCCATTCAGCACGAACAATCCGGTCAATAAATGAAATGCTCCTTCCGCTGTCTCAACCCGAGCCAAGTCCGCTCTTCGTTGATAGACCGTCGGGAACATCACACTCGTGTCGTAGCCGTCCTGATCCTCTACTTCAAGCTGACCTGCCTGATCGTACAGTTTAACAGAACCACCTTCACGGCCGAACATGGATTTGGAGACAAAATGACCGGAGAACACCGGTTTGTTGTATGTCGGCAGCATATATTTAAGGATGGCTTCCCGTTCGTTCTCCTCGTACAGAAGTCCCAGCTCATACATCCCCCACATGGCGGCAAGCAAACCTTTGGATTGCAGCAGAATGCTGTGCGGTGAGTTGAACAGCTGCAGTCGTCCCGTCTCGATGGCATAGGCCAGCGCATCTCCGCCATCATCGACGGACATCCATTCCTTCGGGTATAGGGCAAACATTCGGTGGATCTCCCGGCCGGCACCGTCCTTCAGCATGCCTTCATCCACCCACAGATCAAGACAATCCACCAATTGAATATCAAGACCGCTATGCCGGACCAACGCTTCAATCGTACCGGAGTCCTCTTTGTGCTCACCATATGCAATACAGGCTGCCGTATCGGGACGCTCCACTCCCCACGCCGCTGCAACCAGCTCCTGCATTCCTTCATTGGGCGAGAAGATTCCGGCTTGCCTACACAGCCATGGAGTGGCAATGGAAGCTTCAACATAGCCTGTAGGCGTATCCGCATTCAGCTCAAGCAGCTTGATGCTGCCGTCATGGGCAATAGCAAAGTCAAACCTGGCATACCTGCTGATCAGCCCCTCCTCCGGGATCGGGCATTCATCGAGCATTTGCCATAGGATTGGCGGAATGCCAATCAAACTGTATATGTGATGATTGCGATGAATATTGCGAACGGTTTTGTCTAAAATCGTCCACAGAATAGATGCCGCTTCTTCCAGCTCGTGATAGGTCTCTTGACGCATGGTCACAATCTGGTCTATCCAGTAGGCTTCCCCTTCCATGTCCGCCCACGTAAATCCAAGCTCCGCAAGCTCTGACACCCGCTCGTTCCGATTGGGCTCGGGCTTTCCTGTAACTTCAAACACACTTTCTTGACTCATCCGCCAAAACCACCGGATCTGGAGCTGGATTTCGAACCCGAGGAGCTGAATCCACTGGAATTACCGCCAATGCCGCCGGATTTGGACGAGGTGGAGCGGCGTGTAATCGTACCCGAAGATGAGGTTGAAGTTTTGGGGCGAACGGTCGAGTTTACCACCGGTTTGTTCTGGAACGTACCACTCGAATACGTGCGGGGTTTGTATGGTTTACCACTGTTCGCGTAATAACCGCGGTGATTGTTATACCATCCGCTGGATGAATAATAGGAACCGTTGTTAAACAGCATGTGATAGAGCAGCAGATCATCCCAGCCGAAGCCTGAGTTGTACCCGCCATAGTTGTTGACAACCGTCGTTCCGCCGCCTGAGCCTGCTGCAGCTCCCTCCACCGGCTCATCCTGGAATTCTTCCTCGCTTGGAAACGGAATGTTCCAATCCACATTCTTATCAAAATACTTCTTTACTTCTTCTGTTGACCAGGACACCAGCTGCGGCTCGTCAGCCGAGGTAACCGCTTCCGATGCGAGATCCTTTGCGGCTGTGCCCGATACCAGAAAAGCATTCGCTAACAAAGCGATGCCGAGCGAGCTTGACAAGACCCGGATCGGTTTGCCATCCGGCGTCAGCCATTTCGATGCCGGATGCTCTTTTTTGTCTTTTTCATGACTCAAGATGATTTCTCCTTTCGGACAGGGTTCATTCGTTCCGCATCGGAACGAGCAGAAGCTCCAGTTTGCCCGTGTCTACATTTAATCTGCCTTCAATCGTTTCGTATTCCCGGCCGCCTGCGACGATATAGTTCACATGCTCCAGTGCGGCAACCATGTTAATCGTCCATGCACGCTCTTCAATCTGGATCAGTTCACCATCCGGTCTCTTTTCAAACAAAATGACATTCATTCCATTATCCACTGGTTCTTACCCCTTCCATCTAAGCAGTGAGTATTGATACGTGCAATATTTGGAATCGTTTCAGAAATCTATGATCAGTTATCAACGCTTGCAGAGCGATAATCTTCCAAAAGACGCAATCCATATAATAACACCGCTACAGATTATTTACACCTTCGAATTAACATTAAAAAACTCCCGAAAATGAACATTCTAGCCATACAATGCCTGATTCTTTACGTTTTATAGGGTGTAGCATCAAATTTCGTGATCATGGTCTCCCTTGACATTGCCACTCATGTCATCGTTTAAAATTAAGAGCATTGCCCGCTTGATGCGGAAGGCTCCAGAAGACGAACGACGCCCGGCGCGATAAGCAACGCGCTGCGATCGGGAACACCACATGCAAAGAAGCATGGATCATTCCGCGAGGAACGAACCATGCTTCTTTTTTATAACCATAATCGCTGGTTTATCTGAACAATTCCCTGATTTCTTGCAGGTTATCGGCAAATCCGATAAATACGTTATCGCCAATAACGATGGTAGGCACAATCTGTTTCCCCGTCAGACGCCTCACTTCTTCCGGATATTCCGGATTCTGTGTGCAATCATATTCCATGTACGGAACTCCCTGCTCCTTGAAATAACGCTTGGCGTGATGGCAGTCGCTGCAGGTGGGAATGGTGTATATTTTCAATGTTTCCGTCATATCGATCACTCCTTGTAAGTGAATATTACTGGATCTCAACGACAAAAGGCACCGTCATCACTTCGCCCTGGTGTTGAAATTGCCCCCAAATCTTGTAGATGCCGCTATGGGGAAAGGTAGCGACAAACTCCGCTTTCGGTCCCGTGCTCTGCTCCTCCAGAGGATGCACATGGATGTACTGCTGGGCGTCTGCGGACAGAATGACAACATGCCCGACCGCGCCCAGGTATGGCTCCAAATCGCTGATTCCCTGCTTTGTCTGCGCATCCCGAATATGATAGCTGAGCACAACCTCTTCATTCGATAAGGTATTGCTCAGGCTCAGTTCAATTTCCTTGCCGTTTACTTGTTGGATCAGACTGGTGTCAGGTTGAACTGCCGAAGCTTCTCCTTCTTCTCCCTCGATCCGGAGCCATTCGCTTCGCGTCGTCCCTTCAGCACCCTTGGGGACAAAATCCGCAAACCATTTATATTCGCCGCCAGCCGGAAAAGTAGTTTTCACGGTAAATTTACCATTCTCCATGTAATCGGGATGGATATGGTGGAAAAAAGACAAATCCCGATTCACGATGATCAGATGCAGCAGTTTCTCATGATTGACATCAAATTCCTGGACGGGTGCGCCGTTACTGTCTGTGATCTGAATCGATAGCTCGGTTTCGGTGCCTGCGCTTACCGGCTCATTCGATGTAACTGCAGCTTTGTAGTTGTTCGAGGCAGCCTCATGCCCGCCTTCGTGTCCACTGTGTCCGTTCTCTTCCTGGTTTGCGTTTTCCTGATTTGAGTTCCCTCCCTGGCCACCCGTATCTTGTACCTGCTTCGCGTTATCGCATGATGTCAACAATCCCAAAGCAAGCAGGCCCGTTAAGATTAGCAAGGTCCCCTTCTTATTCCACATAGGCTATCACTCCAATCATGGATATACTTTGCGGTGACTTTAACTCTCTTTTATTAGTATACCCCCCTATCCTATAATTAATCAATTTTAGTTTTCTTCCTCCCCACACAGATAACACCTTGCAATTGAGGCAAGGTGTTCTTCTATTCTTCACTATTACCCCAAGAACCCATTCTATTCCTTATGGCTATAAGCGCGTACAGCCGATGATTTCATAAATCTTCTCCATGTCCACATGCTCCCGCACGATGTCTGCCACACGGTCGAATTCCGCGAATTTGCGTGCCTCGGCTTGGAACGTTACCGGAATGGCATCCAGTCCCTTACTCCCCCGGACACCGTTCAGCCATGACCTGCGGAAAGCATCGTTGTCAAACAACCCGTGCAAATAACTTCCCCATACTTGGCCATCGGCGGTAGCCAAGCCTTCTGGATGGATAGGAGTATCTTCTTCACTTTTTAAAGAATTCTCGCAGTCTGCTTCTATTAAAAACAGTGGATGGTGCCCCGATCCGCCAGGCATCGAGGTCCATTCGGTCACGCCCATATGGATTTCATAGGCCGCTATCGCCACATTGGCCTCTGTATCCGGTAGAATGAGTCTCAAAGGATGTTCCTGTGACAATCTCCCTTTTACGCGAACGGTCCTTTTCTGTTGTAAAAAGGAGGTCCGGATCGGCAGCAGCCCAAGTCCTGCCGCATCCCGTTCGTTTCCTTCCACCGCATGCGGATCGGACAACTGCTCGCCCAGCATTTGATATCCTCCGCAGATGCCAACCAGCTGCACATCCCGCTGCTGCGTCTGTTTCATAATCGCATCCGCCAGCCCCCGATCCTGGATAAACCCGAGATCGCTGATCGTATCCTTGGTGCCAGGCAAAATAATGACGTCCGGCGTCCCGAGTTCATCCACCGATTGGACAAAGCGCACGGTAACATCCGGCTCCCAGCGCAGCGCATCAAAATCCGTAAAGTTCGAAATCCGCGGATACCGGATAACAACAATATCGAGGTCGCGTTTTTCCTGTCTTTGATATTGAAGCTCATCCAGCACAACGGAATCCTCAGCCTCGATTCGCATGTCCTGAATATAAGGGAGAACGCCCAGCACGGGAATGCCCGTCCGCTCTTCTAGCCAGTCCAGTCCCGGCTTCAGCAGTGCCAAATCCCCGCGGAACTTGTTGATGATAAACCCCCGGACCCTGGCAACCTCATGGGGCTCCAATAGTTCAAGGGTGCCTACGATGGAGGCAAACACGCCGCCGCGATCGATGTCTGATACCAAAATCACCGGCGAATCCGCCCATCCCGCCAAATTCATATTCACAATGTCGCGGTCCTTGAGATTGATCTCCGCCGGACTTCCCGCGCCTTCCATAAGCACGATATCGTATTGCTCCCGGAGCCGATCGAGTGCAGCCAGTACGATTCCCTTGGCCTTCGGCAAAAACTCCGTTCGGTAATCCATCGCACTCATCTGCATTTCGGGCACGCCGTGGATTACGATTTGCGAAAACATGTCCTTCATCGGCTTGATCAGGATCGGATTCATGTCCGTGTTTGCGGCAATGCCGCAGGCTTCGGCCTGCACGCCCTGCGCTCTGCCGATCTCTTTGCCATCCAGCGTCACGTAGGAGTTAAGCGCCATATTTTGCGACTTGTATGGAGCTGTGCGATAACCATCCTGGAGGAGAATACGGCATAGCGCGGTCGTTAGGATGCTCTTGCCTACGTCCGAGGCCGTGCCCTGCAGCATAAGTACTGCTCCCCGTGCCTCGCCGTTATACGTATGCGTATCGTTTATGTATGTTCGTTCACTCATCTTCCTCACCCTTTTCCATGACTTGATCTGCTTGTTCATCATTATAACAAACCGCTGCAAAAGGGGAGCATTATGACTCCATTCCGGAATCTTAGGTTCCTGTTCGGCGAAAACGTACACAAAGCAGGCGATCCGCCTGGATCACCTGCTTTGTGTCATTCAAAACCTTTATAGACACTCAAATGTGCGAGCGCTTAGGGACAATATTTTTCACAATGAGGGATATATTCATCTATTAATATACTTTTTTAGTCAAAGTTGTATTATCTTGGATAGGTGACTAGAGTGGTTAAGGGAGGAACTGATTGAATGTTAATGTATTTCAGCGAGATTAGCAACATCTATATTCATGTAAAGTGGTTTACGGACAATTTCGAATGGGTTCCCCTGCCCTTCCCCCGTGTCGTTACATTGACCTTCTTGTTTTGGTTAGCGTTTACATTGTTCGTCTTACTGGTATCGAGTGTGTTCAACGATCCGTTGGGTAAGACGCGGCCCGTGGTGCGGATTCATCAATTCCTGTACCGTCTCAGGCCGCATACCGAAGTCATTCTCCGCATCGGGCTGGCCATCGGCCTAGTGCTTCAGCTTCTGAGCGGTTCTTATCTGGCACCCGAATTCAGAACCAATTCCATGTGGATTATCCTCGGCCTCTCTGCCGCCGCTGCGTGTCTTCTCTATCAGCGTACATTGCCGATCAGCGGTGCCATCCTGTTCCTGTTGTATATTCAAGCTTCATTAAACTACGGTATCTTTCATTCCATTGATTATTTGATTTATATCGGTATTGTGTATTATCTGTTCGTGTGCGGCACGCCCTTGAAAAAAACGGCCGCTCCAGTCATGTATGTATGCACAGGCATGTCCCTCGCCTGGCTCGCCATGGAAAAGCTGACCATTCCAGAACTGGCGTGTTCTGTCATGGGCAGCTATGGACTGCCTACCTTCGGATTCTCCATCGAACACTTTGTTATGATCAGCGCTTTTATCGAAATTGGACTGGCGTGGGCATTCATCGTAGGCATCATGAGCCGATTCACCGCCCTGCTGGTATCAGGTATTTTTATTATGACAAGCCTTGTATTCGGTTACAAGGAAGTCATCGGGCACACCATCATTCACACGCTGCTGATTCTGTTCCTGATCGAAGGCACAGGCGATCTGCGGACACCTTTTCAGTTCCACCGCTCGCCCGTCCTTCGCGGATTATTTGTAAGCGTAAACTTTTGCCTGTTTCTGTTCAGCTTAATGGCCTTGTACATCTGGATGGGCAAAACACTGTGAGACAGCTGTTAATTTCCTGGTCCCTGAACCCCGGCTTTAATTCGGGAGCTCTACTGCTGCCCTGGCTTCGCTTGCCCGGATTACGGCATCCAGCACCTCTTGATTTCGATAGCCGTCCATGAATCCAGGAACTCCATCGGCAGGCGCACCGCGTAATACGGCTGCAAAATCCGCATATTGCTTCACCTTGCAATGCTCCGGCACTTCCATTGTCGTTCTGGAGAGCTGACCTGGCTCCTCCTCCCGAATCCATATGAGCCGGTCCGGGTCCAATGTGCTGGCATGTGCCGTACCGAAGTCGCCATATATGGACACCTCATGCTGATTGCCTGAGCCAAATGCATTGCGCGATGTCTGGAACACGCCCATAATGTCACCCGTCATCCGCGCCTGAAAGCTTGCAAAATCGTCTACTTCGATCCGGGCCATTGCGCCCGTTACCGGATCGCGGCGTTCCGGAATAATCGTGTGCAGCTGTGCGGTTATTTCCTCGAACTCCCCGAACAGAAAGCGCGCCATATCAATCATGTGCGATCCCAAATCACCCAGAGTGCCTGTGCCCGTGATGGCTTTATTGTATCTCCACATGTAAGGAACCTGCTCGCTTGGCACACCGAACCCTTGCAAATACTGAATCGAGAAGTGACGAATCGTACCCAGCTTGCCTGTGCGCACCAGCTCTCTGGCATAACGGAAAGCCGGTGTGTAACGGTATGTAAAACCGATCATGGCCGGAACGGGCTGTCTTTCATACTGCTCCAGCAGGGGCACCGCTTCTTCGAAGACGCGAGTGAATGGCTTCTCCGCCAAAAAAGGCTTGCCTGCCTGCAAGCATGCACTGATAATATCTGCGTGCACATTGTTAGGTGTAATCGAGATTACGGCATCGACGTCCGGATCTTCAATTAAATGATGGAAGTCAGCGTAACGCTTGCTGTCCTCAATGCCGAGCTGATCGCCTACCCGAGCCACAGCTTCACCATTTACGTCACTAACGGCGACAAACTGATACATGTTCTCTTCATTCATCCAGCGGATATGCTCCTGAGCCATGCCCCCCAAGCCAATTAATCCAATGCGAAATTTATTCATCTAGATGCACTCCTCTTCTATATAACTGATGGTCTTAGGATTGAACAACAGGGACGATGGGCGCAACCCGTCCGTAGGATGTTTTTGCCCCATCAACAGGCGCAGCCCAGAACACGCCGTTCGTGATCACCTGCAGAATCTCGGGCTGGTGGTACACAGGGAACATTTCATGGCCTGGACGGAAATAAAACAGCTTCCCTCTGCCTCTTCTGTAACAGCACCCGCTGCGGAACACTTCGCCGCCTTCAAACCAGGAGATAAATACCAGTTCATCCGGTGCCGGTATTTCAAACCGTTCTCCATACATTTCTTCCCTCGGAATTTCGATATATTCACCAAGACCCTTCGCGATAGGATGACCGGGCTCGACCACCCACAGCCGTTCGATCTCGCCATCGTCGCGCCACTTCAGCATGCCGGTGTTTGTACCGAGAAGCTTGGAGAAGATTTTGGAGCCATGACCGGAATGCAGGACAATCAGTCCCATGCCGTCCAGAACGCGCTGACGCACCTTCTCGACGATCTCGTCCCGCACCTCATCATGTGCCAAATGGCCCCACCACAGCAGCACATCCGTGTTCGCCAACCGCTCATCGGTCAATCCGTGATCCGGCTCATCCAATACTGCGGTAGCTACTTCTAAGCCTTCAACTCCTTCGAGATGATCCGCTATTGCTCTGTGAATCCCATTCGGATAAATGCTCGCTACCTGTTCATTATGTCTCTCATGCCGGTATTCATTCCACACTGTGACTTTGATGTTTCCCATGATTGCAACCCCCTGTAGGTCGATAGAGTTCTTCTTTTATTCCCTGAATAATCACACTGCCCCACAGCCTATTGATCTGCGGGGCAGCCTGAATCCGTGCAGCCGATCCTTATTTCACGCTGATATAACGCTGATAAGCTTCCTTACGGATCTCGATCAATCGCTCTAACCCCATGTCGTTCAGCTTCTTGACATAAGCGTCCCATTCCGCATCGATATTGCCTTCGGATATCCACTTCGCCCGGGTTGTGCCGACAAAGCCATCGATATCCGTTGTGAGTGTAGGCAGTTCCTGGAACTCCTCAGCACTGTACATCACATTCGGGAACGGCGTGGTTACATAATCGCTGCCCAGCTTGTCAATGACCAGCTTCAGACCGTCCCCCGTAGTCTCATCCAGAATGATGTTTGTCTCGAAGCTCGGGCTCACATACTTCGGTCCGAAATCCCGGACGGACTGTTCCCAGTACCAAGCGTCGGCACTCGTTCCTTCCGGAGGATTCATCAGGGTAAAGGTACCGTCATCGTTCTTCTGGATTACAGTGCCGATGGCTCCCCAGAAATTCTGGATGCTCGCTTCATTGGTGTAGAACTGATCCGCCCAACGAGCCGAGACCTCCGGATGTTTGTTCGACGTTGTAATGAGGAACTCATTTCTTCTTAAACTCATGCCCTGCGGCTCACCGCCCTGATATCGCTTGCCGTCAGGTCCTGCGATGGACGGGATTGCAATGTATTGATCCTTCCACTTGCCAAACACGGCATCCGGGACCCATTGATTGGAGAAACCGATCAGCGCCGCATCCGGGTTCTGATGTTTCGCCGTGGACATGGTGCTGTCCTGCGTGAAAATCTCTTGGTCGATCAGGCCTTCCGAATACAGCTTGTGTGCCCACTTGATCGCTTCCTTGTAATTCTCCGTCACCGGATAATAAACAGGCTCATTGTCGATGACCATCATGCTGTTGGCATTGATGTCAGTGATGCCGAATGGATTCAACAAATCCATGCTGATATTGCCCGATCCGCTGACCGGAATTTCATCCGCCTTGCCATTGCCGTTCGGATCCTTATCTTTAAACGCCTTGAACACTTCATACAGCTCGTCTGTGTTATCCGGAACATCCAACCCGAGTTTATCCAGCCACGTTTTGTTAATGATCGGCTGGATTGACGCCTTCGGTCTCGACGGCAAGCGTGCCGGCAGGGAATATATTTTACCGTCCGGGAATGTGCTCATCTTCTTCATCTCTGGCGTTTCTTCCAGCGCCGCTTTCAAATTTGGCATGTATTGATCAATGTAATCGTCGAGCGGACGGAAATAAGACAGGTTGTTCACGATGTCGGAATCACTGAATACGATATCACCGAAAATAATATCAGGCAGCGTCCCGCTGGCCAGCATTATCGATTTTTGCTCTCCCCAATCATTGGAGGACATGATTTGCCAATTGATTTTGACATTAGTCTCCTTCTCCAAATCCTTGAGCCACTGGTTCTGAAGGAAGGTGTCCCCCATATTGCCCCAGCGAACAGTCAGGACGTCCAGGGTTATCGGCTCATTCACAATCGGCAGGCCCTCTCTATTGAACGCGGCCTCGGTATCCGTCTTAGCCTCATTGTTCTTGCTGCCGCTGCAACCGGCCAGGTTTAACAGCAGGATTGCCGCCATCATAATAGAGAAAGCCCATTTCAGATGATGCGGCCTCTTTTTATTGTTTGTTCCCATACCACCATTCCCCCAATTATTATTTTCTTGGATCCATCCGGTTTTACGACTTCACGGCTCCGATCATCACCCCCTGATTGAAATACTTCTGCACAAACGGGTAGATGCACATGATCGGCACCGTTGCCACGATAATCACCGCGTAACGCATAATGTTAGCCAGACGCAGCGCAATGGCCGCGGCCTCTCCAGTACCCATGGCAGACTGCATCTGGTTGGTGACCAGAATGTTACGTAGAATCAGCTGCAGCGGATACAGGCTGGTATCTTTTAAATAAATCAAAGCATTGAAATAGGAATTCCAGTGACCCACGGCCGTCCACAATGCAATGACCGAGATGACCGCTTTGGATAGCGGGATTACAATCGTCATGAAATACCTGAGGTTTCCGCAGCCGTCAAGCTGAGCCGCTTCCCATAAATCCTCCGGAATGCTGCTCTGAAAAAAAGTCCGGGCCACAATGATGTTAAACGCGGCAACCGAGAATGGCAGCACCATGACAAGGAACGTATCGTAGAGATGAAAATCCCGGATCGTCATAAAGGTAGGAATCAGACCGCCGTTAAAAAACATCGTAAATATAAAGAGCAGCGAAAAATACTTGCGGCCCGCAAGGTCTTTCCGTGACAGGGCATACGCTGCGGAAATGTTAACCACGAGTCCGATGGCCGTACCCACAATCGTATACAGTATCGTATTTCGGTACCCAATCCATATATTAGAGTGCTTCAGCAATTCCTGATAGCCTGCCAGCGTAAAATCCTTGGGAACAAGCCACACCTGTCCATTGGCAACCGCTGCCGGCTCGCTGAATGATGCAATGATTATGAAGTAAAGCGGGTAGATCAGCACGATCAGCATCAGGACCGCGAACACATACAGGCCGATTTCCAGCGCTTTATCGGAAGATCGAGTATTTTTCTGCCGCGGCGCCCTTTTCTCTCTAACTTCCACTAAGCCCATAGAACCCTTCCTCTCTTTTTGTTACCACAGACTGTTCTCGCTGTATTTTTTCGAAATCTGGTTGACCAGAATAAGCAGCGCAAAATTAATGACTGTATTAAACAGATTGATCGCCGAGGAGAAGCTGTACTGGCTGCTCAGCATCCCGATTTTGTATACATAGGTGGATATGACCTCGCTTGAGGTAATATTGAGGCTGTTTTGCATCAGATATACCTTTTCAAAACCTACGCCCAGCAAACTGCCAATCCGCAAAATAAGCAAAGTGACCACGGTTGGCATCAGCATCGGAATATCAATAAACCGGATTTTCTGCCACCGGCTTGCCCCGTCCATCGTTGCCGCCTCGTACAAGCTCGGACTCACCGCGGAAAGCGCCGCGATATAGATGATGCTGTCCCAGCCCGTATGCTGCCACACATCCGACCATACATACACACTGCTGAACAAGCTGGCAGAGCCCATCAAATTCGGAGCCTCCGCACCGAAGAGACGGAAGATATTCCCGATCAGTCCCGAACCTGGCGAGAATAGAATCAGCATGAGTCCCACCATGACAACCGTGGATATAAAATGCGGCATATAGGTTACGGTCTGGAAGAACCGCTTGAACCTATTCTGCCGCATTTGATTGACCATCAGGGCGAGCATGATCGGAATCGGAAACGTTGCGACACTGTACAAACTGATGACCAGCGTATTGGTAATAGTGGTTGAGAATTGATAGGAATTGAAAAACTTCTCAAAGTATTTCAGTCCTGCCCACGGGCTATCCATAATCCCAACAGCCGGGCTGTAATCCTTAAATGCGATCAGTATGCCGTACATCGGAACGTAAGAAAATAACAAGACCAGTACAACCGCAGGCAGCAGCAATAGATACAGACCCCAATTTTTTCTTATCCGCCCGAGTGTCGGGTGTGTTGAGCTATTCAGTTGGCCTGCTTTCAAATCGATTCCCCTTTCTCCTCTTGTTGTCGTGAACCCGGTATGTCGTGTAAGCAACTCAAGTATACTTCCGCCCAGAATCGTTATTTGGACCTCATGATGCTCTATTCGGACCTTTGCCCCTTTCTACAGCCAGGGAAGCTCTAAATTTCAGGGAGGAACATGCTATGATCCGGACTTTACGATGTATTATTCGGACTTTATGGTAAAAGCGACTGCGTTCGCTCCTGTTTTTTTTGCCTAATCCCTATATAATATCGTTATCATCAATAAAACGCTTTCATAAAAAGGCGATTGGAAAGGAACCCCGAACATCCCTATGGTTAAAGCACTGAATAATAAGCCTTATCCCATCCGTCACTACGTCAAAATCATGCTCTTCATCTCGATTTTTGCCCTTGTAGTGGATCTGGTGATCAGTTTCGCGTCCATCTTCATCGTGAAGCAGCAATCCACAAGGTATCTTCAGGATACAGCGAATCTGTATATAAGGCAGATCAATCATGACTTCTCGTACATCAACCACTATATGGGGTGGACACTCGCGAATGATGAAAGCGTCAAGATGATGGACACCCCGGGCACCGACTATGTAGATTATATTAAGTCAAACGAACGAATGCATAAGCGCTTTAACGAGCTTCAGAAAAACTATGGTCAAGAATACAACTTTTTCTTCTATCTAAAGGATCAGGATTTCTTCCAGAACTATGCGCCTATGTCGCTGTCGTATGCAGAGTTCCGGGACTTAAAGGAGCAGATCGTAACACTCACCGATTACCAAAAACGTATACGAAACCTTCTACTCGAACTGGAACCCGATTCAGGTTCAAGACAAGTTCTACGTAATCAACATCGTGCCTTATCATAATCGCTATCTGATCTGTCTCATCTCCGCGGATGATTTGATCCGGCCGCTGCAGCAGCTGAATCTGGGCGAGGAGGGTTCTGTCTCCCTGGTGGATCTTCAAGGTGGGTCCCTCTCCAGCCCGGGTGCCCGTAAAGCCGATAGTCTGAATCTCGAAGGCACCAAGGCTTCCCTGCTTAGCTTCTCGAAGCCGCGCTCAACGGTTACCGAAGGGTTCTCGAATGCTTCCTTCAACGTGCAGCTGGTCATCCAATTCGGCGTATTCGAGACCATTATGATAGCCCAGCTGCTCATTATGCTTCTGTTCGTGGTGCTCACGTGTACGCTCAGTGTTGTCATGCTGTATTTCAAGAAAAAGGTGTTGAAGCCGATTCAGAATTTCTCGGAGAATGTGAGGCGCATTCACGAGGATAGCGAGAATCTGGATTTTATGAGCAGCGAAATTATAGAGCTTGAGCAGGTGAATTCCCAGTTCAAACATCTGATCGAACAGATCAAGAAGTTTAAAATCGATATTTACGAACAGGAGCTCGAGAAGCAAAGAATTCAGCTGGATTATATGAAGCTGCAGATCAACCCTCATTTTTTCCTGAACTGCTTGACAAACATCTACAGCATGGCGCAAATGCACATGTTTAAGGAAATCGAATATATGTCGCTGTCCACATCCAAGTATTTCCGTTACATCTTTCAAAGCGTGGATCATGTCGTACAGCTGGAAGACGAAATTGAGCACGTCCGAATCTATTTGGAGATCCAGAAGCACCGTTATCGGGATGCTTTTTCTTACCGCATCGAGTATAAGGATGATCTTGCCGGCCTAACCATTCCTCCCTTGGTACTTCAGACTTTCATCGAAAACGCGGTGAAATACGCGGTATCCAGAGACCAGGAGCTGCAAATACGGCTGTCCGTCGCCTTGGTGACACAAGGAGAGAAGTTTTATACAGTCATCCAGATATCCGATACGGGACCCGGGTTTCCTGTGGAGGTATTAGATAAGCTCGCAAACGGCAAGCCACTGGATCAAAGTGAAGGAAAACACATCGGGATCATGAATACCATGCAGCGGCTGGAGCTGCTCTATCACCATCGGGCTCAAGTTGAGTTTTCGAATCCGGCAGGCGGCGGTGCCTGCGTCAGTTTGACGCTTCCACAGGCCATGCAGGATATAAGGAGGGAAATTCAATGAATGTATTGTTAGTGGATGACGATTATTTTGTCGTGGCTGCGCTGGAGAAGAAGATTGATTGGCGTGCACTCTCCATTGAGCAGGTCCATACTGCTTACAGTGTTGCACAAGCACGTGACATTTTACAGAAGCATTCCATTCAAATTCTTGTCTGTGATATCGAAATGCCGCAAGGGAGCGGGCTTGAGCTTCTCGCCTGGATACGGGAGGAACAGTACAGCATCCAAACGATATTCCTGACCAATTACGCCGATTTCAACTATGCCCAGAAAGCCATTGAGCTGCAAAGTTTTGATTATTTCCTGAAGCCGATTGAATTCGATAAATTAAGCCTCATCATCTCTAAAGCGGCCTACAAAGCCAAGGAACAGCAAAGTTATCAGGAAGCAATCCAGGATGGGCAACTCTGGAAGAAAAATCAAAAGAAACTGCAGGACCATTTCTGGCGCAGGCTGATCCGGGAGAAGAAGGCTTCGTCGGACCGGGCGGCCATCGCAGGTTATATCGCGGAACAAAACCTGTCCTACCAGTTGTCGGATCTGTTTCTGCCCGTGCTCATCACCATCTTTCCGTATGACAAAAGTCTGGGCAAGGAAGACAAGGATCTGTTTGACTATGCGTTCCTCAACGTGTTGTCCGAATTGTTCCTGGACCCTCTTATTTCCGTCGAAACGGTTATGGAATATAAGGATTACAATTGGGTGGTCATGCTGAAATGGAATCGGGCCCCCGATACCCGGGTAATCGAATGCATCTGCTTGTCGTTCATTGAAAAAGCCAATCAATTTCTCAGAAGCGATGCTTGCTGCAACGTATCGACCTCGGTGGCTCTGGAAGCGATCAACAAGTCCATACGGGACCTGCTCCAAATGAACGAGGATATGATCAAAAAGCGGAATCAGATCTTTTTCCTGGAGCAGTATCCGCTGCAGGAAGCCGTTTATGCGCCTCCCCCTCTTCAAGACTGGGAAGAGCTGCTGAACCAGAACAACCCGGGAACTTTTTTGGGAGAGACCCGCAATTACTTGCAGAACCTGGCCAAGAATGGCGTCTATAACGCCTCCGTGCTGCGTTTGTTCCGCCTGGACATCGTGCAGCTCGTGTACGCCTATCTGAAGAACAAAGAGATTCAGGCACACAAGCTCTATACGGGTAAAACCAATGATCAATTATTCATGCAATCGCTGAACTCGATTGAAGATATGGAGAAATATATGGAATATCTGGTCAGCACGGCAGCAGAATATCATTCCTTTGCCGACCATTCCCAAACCGTTGTGGAGGAAATCAAGCACTATATTCAATCCCATTACGGTGACGAGCTGACACGAATGAGCCTGGCGGAGATTGTCTATCTTAACCCGGATTATTTAGCCCGCCTGTTCAAAAAAGAGACGGGGATCTCTTTGGGCACCTATATCATTCAAGCCCGCATTAAGGCGGCCAAACATCTGCTGGAGGCAACCTCGTTATCTGTATATCAGATTGCGGCCAAGGTGGGGTATGCCAACTATTCCTATTTCTCGAAGCTATTCAAGCAGGATACGGGCTGGGCGCCGAGCGACTATCGAAGGGAGCTGCTGGCCGGGCAGCGCGTGCAAGTGGATCATGTAAAATAACGATAGCTTGCACAGCCATCAGGGCAGCTTGTAAGCCCAGTGACGGAAAAAGAAAAAGTACCCCGGCTTCAAGCACAATCTGCTTGGCCGCGGTACTTTTTTTGCAATATTCAATGAATGCTCAATCCGTGCGAGTTACGCAGGGTATATGTCAAAATCCTTCAGGGTATCGCCCGTTCTGGCCGATTCGAACACCGCTTCGATCAGATTCAGGACGCGCAGCACTTCCTCGTTCTTCACGATGGGTTCTGCCTCGCCCCGGATAACGGCCGCAAAGTTATCGAAAAAGCTGCTGGATTGACGATACGGCTCAGGCAGGGCTCCTGTAATGGTAGCTTCTTCGGAAGGAGGCGCCATCGTTTTGGTCAATCCCACTCCGGCCTGAATCGGCTTCGGCTCTACTATTACGGCATCCTGGTTGCGGGTAACAACTCTGCCGTTTAACGACCAGTCCTCAATAATGCCTGTCCCTTCCGTGCCTTTGACATACCAGCGGGGCAGTGTAATGAAATTTGTTGTTCCCACTTCAATCAGAGCCGAGACCCCGTTCTCGAATTGCAGTACCGATTCAAAGCCGTCGTCCACCTCATCACCCAGAATAAAACTCAATCGGCTGCTCAGGCTGACGATCTTGCTGTCCACCATAAACAGGATCTGGTCCAGCAGATGCACGCCCCAGTCCAGCAGCATGCCGCCGCCGTACTGTTCAAGATGGCGCCAGTCCCCCGGGATGCCGTTCGCTCCGTGCACCCTCGATTCAATCCGGAACAAATCGCCGATCGTTTTCTCATTGTACATCTGTTTAATCGTCAAGAAATCCTCGTCCCAGCGGCGGTTCTGGTGAACCATCAGCACCCGCCGGGCAGCATCGGCAGCGGACACCATCTCTTTAAAGTCGCTTACAGAAAGCGTTACCGGCTTCTCGCAGATGACATGTTTGCCGGCGGTAAAGGCCTGAAGCGCAAGTTCCTTGTGCACGTCATTCGGCGTTGCAATCAGAATTACGTCCACTGCAGCATCCTGAAGCACTTGCTCGTAGCTGTCATAGGCAGGGTATCCGTCCTCAGAAGACACCTTCCGCCGATCTTCCAAAATATCATAGGTTCCCGTAACCTCGAGATATTCATTGTCCTTGATCAGCTTGGCATGGTAACTTCCCATTCCCCCATAGCCTACAATTACAATTGTTTGTTTGGTTTTCCCCATAGTCATAGATATCCGGCTCCTTTTTAACATCTCTCAGCTGATCTTGCATCATTGTCATTATAATATATTCCGTGAAATAACGGTTCTCTTTTACGATATTGTATTACCGCGGCGATCGCAAGGCTGTGAGTTACTTCGCTGTGGATGATATTATTTCTCTTCTTGCTAAAAAGCGTTACCCTGCCCATTTCACCAGGGTAACGCTTCTCACAACTCCAGATTATTCCTTAACCACTAATTTTAGCGGTGCGGCAATATTCTCTTCGACCTCTTTGCCCTGCAGTACATCCCTGGCCGCGCCGACAGCCAGTTGGCCGATTAACTCGGGCTGCTGCGCTACTGTTGCTGTCAGCTTGCCGGCCTCGATGGATTTCAAGGCATCGTCATTCCCGTCAAAGCCGATGACCATGATGTCTTTGCCCGAACTTTGAATGGCTTCAATCGCGCCAAGCGCCATCTCGTCGTTGTGGGCAAAAATCGCTTTGGCGTCCGGGTTGCCCTGCAGCAGGTTTTCCGTTACGGTAAGCCCCTTCGTCCGGTACAAAATCCGCCGCCTGCTTCGCCACCACACTCAGCTGCTCATCGGCGATATCATGGAATCCCTTTCCGCGCTCGCGGGTCGCAGAAGCGCCCGGTACGCCTTCAAGCTCGATCACCTTCGCATCTTTGCCGAGCTGCTCCACGATATATTCGGCTGCCATCTGGCCGCCCTTCACATTATCGGAGGCAACCAGCGCAGCGACCTCGCCTTGATCCGCCGAACGATCCAGCGTAATAACCGGTATGTCCAAGCTATTCGCGGTTTGAACTACTGTTGAAATCGCAGAGGAATCCGTCGGATTAATTAGTAATGCATGAACACCTTGTTGAATCAGATCGTCAACGTCATTGCTCTGCTTGGCCGAGTCGTTCTGTGCATCAACGACAACAACCTGCATCCCTTGTTTGGCCGCTTCAGCGACAACGCCATCCTTCAAGGATACAAAGAACGGATTGTTCAGCGTGGAGATGGAAAGACCGATCTTGATATCTTTGACATCTCCGCTGGTTTTGGGCTTCGCCCATTCCGGCGGCTCCAGGGAACACCCGGTTATGAAGATCAGCATAAGTGATACCAGCAGCAAAGTTGTTTTTTTCATCGTTCATTCTCCCCCTTAAGCCGATTTTCTACGGTCGAGCAGTACGGCAATCGCTATGACAACGCCTTTGACAACCATCTGATAGAAGGAATTCACGCCGAGCAGGTTGAGTCCGTTATTCAGTATGCCGATAATCAGCACACCGATCAGCGTCCCGACAATTCGGCCCCGTCCGCCGGTCAGACTGGTTCCGCCGAGAACTACGGCAGCAATTGCATCCAATTCATAGGAAGTGCCCGCCGTCGGTTGTGCGGAATTCAAACGGGATGTGAGAATCGCACCGGCCAGGGCGGACAGCATCCCTGCCAGGGAATAGATCATAATCTTCACGCGCGGCACTTTAATGCCGGATACAAGCGAAGCTTTTTCGTTACCGCCAATGGCATAGGTTTTGCGGCCAAAGGACGTTTTATGAAGGATGACCCACAACACGGCAAAGGTAATGATCATGGTAATGGCCGGCACCGGAATGCCAAACAGATATCCGCGTCCAAACAGCTGGAATGCCAGGCTGTCACCCAGGCCCGTGATCGGGTTGCCGTTTGTATAGACAAGTGTAAGTCCTCTGAATATGGTCATCGTGGCCAAGGTGGCGATAAACGGTGCCATCTTGCCCTTGGTGATCATGAGACCATTGATCATCCCCATCACCCCGCCGAGCGCAACGCCGATAATGATCGCAAGAATCGGGTCAAACCCGGCCAGCATCATATTCGCAACAAACGCACTGGACAGTGCCAGAATCGATCCGACCGACAGGTCAATGCCCCCGGTCAGAATAACAAACGTCATGCCGAATGCAATCAATGCATTAATCGATACCTGACGCAGCAGGTTCAGAATGTTAAGCGGTTCCAAGAAGCTTGGATTCAGGACGGATACAATGACGATGAGAATGATTAGTCCGAGCAGAGGACCGAGCTTTTGCGTCAAACCTGAGACCTTAAATCCTTTTTCCGCCTTGGCATCGTTGATAGTTGTCATATTACTGTCCTCCTGTAGCTAGAGTCATGATTTGTTCCTGCGTTGCCTGCTCGTGGTCCAGTTCACCGGATATCCTGCCCTCATGGACAACGAGTATCCGGTCACTCATCCCGAGCACTTCCGGCAGTTCCGAAGAGACCATCAGAATCGCGACGCCGCGCTCGGTCAGCTCATTCATCAGCTGGTAAATTTCCCGCTTCGCGCCGACGTCCACGCCGCGTGTCGGCTCATCCAGGATGAGTACGCTCGGCCCGATGCCAATCCACTTCGCGATAACAACCTTCTGTTGATTACCGCCCGAAAGATTGCGTGCCTGCGTTTCTGAGCTGTGTGTCTTGATCTGCAGCCGCTTTGTCAACGTATCCACGAAATCCTGCTCCTTCTTCCCGGAGATGAACCCTCTCGAAGAGAAGCTGAACAAATTGGGCAGTGCCATATTCTCGCGAACCGAGAAATCCAGAACCAATCCTTCATCCTTGCGGTCCTCCGTTATAAATCCAATGCCGTGTTTGACGGCATCATCCGGCTTCCTGATGGAGACCTTCTTGCCTCGTACCCAAACCTCGCCGCTGTCGAGCGGGTCCAGTCCAAAAATCGCTCTCATCATCTCGGTACGTCCCGCTCCCATCAAACCGGATACACCTACAATTTCACCAGCGCGAACCGAGAAGCTTACATTCTCGAACCGGCCTTTTCCGCTAATATTCTTCACTTCGAGAACGGTCTCTCCCGGAGACGGCTGCCGCGCCGGATAACGCTCGGTCAGCTCCCGGCCGACCATTTTCTTGACAACTTCATCAAAACTCGTGTCCGGTATCGCCTGGGTGTCCACCGATTTACCGTCCCGCATGACCGTAATCCGGTCGCAGATCGTAAAGATCTCTTCCATTCGGTGCGAAATGTAGACGATGGATACGCCTTCTTTTTTCAAAGAGCGGATGACGTCAAACAGCTTCTCGATTTCCCTTTCAGTCAGCGCTGCCGTCGGTTCGTCCATAATGATCACTTTCGCTTGGGTCATAAGTGCTTTCGCAATCTCAATCATCTGCTGCTGGCCGACGGAGCACAATCCCGCCTCCTGTGTCAACGGAATCGTAACCGCCAGTTTGCGGAACTGTTCCTTCGCAAGCGCCTTCATTTGTTTCATGTTCAGGAATCCGATACCCGACGTCAACTCTTTGCCGATAAACAAGTTATCCAGCACCGTCATCTCCGGCCAAATGTTAAGCTCCTGATGAATGAAGGCTACACCTCGCTCCTCCGCTTCCTTCGGGTTGGCAAAATAGGTCTCCTGACCGTCGACGACAATCTTGCCTTCATCCCTGCCGTGAAGACCGGTCAAGATATTCATCAGCGTCGATTTGCCTGCGCCATTCTCTCCCATCAGGGCATGGACCTCTCCTTCCCGGAGATCAAAGTCCACGCCTGCAAGCACCCGATTCGTGCCAAACGATTTATGAATATTCGTCATCTCAATGTTCATGGTGCTTCCTCCTTTTTTTTAACCGAAATGAACGCCAGCCTGTAAAATGCAATTCGCGTACGGTCTCGCTTCTCCTGTACGGATGACCGCCTTTGCGGTTCGAGTCCTCTCTTTAAACAACTCGTGCGGGCAAGCCTCGATCTCGTTGCCTTGAAAAAGGTCCTGTATATCATGCAGTGTTTCCTTATTATCAAGCTTCATTTCTTCGGCAATGACGATTTTCTCGATCACCATATCTTCGGCAATCGCCTCCACCACTTCCATGAAGCTTGGCGTGCCTAACTTTAATGCCAGATCAATCTTGAGAACTCCGGGAGGAATCGGAAGGCCAACATCGCCAACAACGATGGTGTCGGTGTGCCCCAAATCAGCCAGCACTTTTGTCGATATGACTGTTCAGCATTCCGCTCTTCTTCATAATCAGAGGCTCCCTTCCACTTCGTCGCGTGTCGGCATCCCGCCTTGTGCTCCGAACTTCATAACGGATAAAGATGCGGCACGGTTCGCAAATCTTAAGCTGTCCGTAATGCTCATGCCCTCTGCGAGAGCCACGGCGAAGGAACCGTTAAACGTGTCGCCCGCTCCCGTTGTGTCCACCGCTTCAACCTGGTAGCCCGGCACAACCACCTCTTGGCTTCCGTCAAAATAACGCACTCCGTTCTTGCCTTCCGTCACGATCAGCTTGTTCGGATATCGGCGCAGCACGTCGCTTAATGGCTCATCTCCAAAAAGGATGGCGGCCTCGTGTTCATTCGGCGTAATATAAGCCGCCTGTTCGATAACGCGGCTCGGTACCGGGCGAGCAGGAGCCGGATTCAGCATCAACGGCACATGGTATTTCGCGCATATTTCACTGACGTGCACCACCGTTTCTTCCGGAATTTCCTGTTGAATCAGCACGATATCCGAAGCCTTGATCACAGCTGCTGCCTGATCTACGTAGGCCGGGGTAATCCGGTCGTTGGCTGCTTTCACAACCACAATGCTATTGTCACCCTCCGCCAAAATGATGTGCGCGGTTCCGCTCTCTATACCTGTAACCGGTTCCACATAGTCCGTAACAACACCATTCGATTGCAAATTGTTCAAAATCGTTTTACCGAAGGAATCGTCGCCCACGCAGCCGACCATCGTCACCTCTGCGCCAAGCCTTGCACAAGCAACAGCCTGATTGGCTCCCTTCCCTCCGGGTACCGTCTTGAAGCTGTCGCCAAGCACCGTTTCCCCCGCGCCGGGACGCTTGGCGGCGGTTACCACCAGATCCATCGATGCGCTTCCAATCACCACGATTTTTGCCATTATGATTCCACCTTTCTCGTTGTCTGCCGCTCCATAAATTCTACCGGGAATTCAATGCTGCTTCTCTCAATATGCTGCCCTTCGATAAGTTCAATAAGTAATCTTGCCGCTGCCCTGCCCATTTCATACGCGGGCTGATGTATGGTTGATAATGAGGGAGCGAGCAGGCTGCTAAGCAAAATATCATCAAATCCGATGATTTGTACGTCTTCCGGCACCCTTTTCTCCAGCCGATGCGCTTCCTTCAGTACCGCTGATGCAACAATGTCGTTACTTGCAATCACGCCATCGGTGTCCGGATATTGGCGAAACAATTCATAAGCAAACCCTTCTGCGTCGGTTAGGGAAAAGGATGTCGTCTTCAGCACTTGATATGCTGCCCCCCGTTCTTCCAGAACCTCGACGGCTCCTTCAAAACGCTCCAGCGCCGGCCGCACATCCGCCGGACCTTGCATAACCGTAATTTCCTTACTGCCCCGGAGCATCATCTCCTGTGCGGCAATTCTGCCGCCCTCGCGGCCATCTGCGAATACAGAAGGCCTATCGTTCGAGGTTCGGTCCAGAAAAACAACGGGAATGTTCAGACCGGTGTACATATCGGCCTCCGGATCATTCGTTGACGAAATGACGCCAACTACATTGTTCTGAACGAAGGTCTGGATGTATTCCATTTCCTTCTGCTTCTTCTCATCGCTATTTCCAAAAATCAACCGGTAATCGTTCTCCTGCATCTCATCCTCAACCCCGCGGGCAAGCTGCGGAAAATAAGGGTTCATGATGTCCGGAAGAAGCAAGCCGATCAATTTGGATTTTCTTTTATATAAAGAACGCGCCACTTCATTCGGCGTGTAATTCAATTCTCGAATGCTCTGTTCCACCTTGGACCTGGTGTCCTCGTGCACGTAACCGTTTCCATTTAAAACCCGCGAAACTGTCGCTACAGATACTCCTGCCTGCTTTGCCACATCTTTTATCGTTGTCATTCTAAAATCACCTCATCCGTGTGTAACCGGTTACAGGTATAAGATATCACATCTTCTTCTGAGCTGCAAGCTTTTTGAAGAAGGGATATTCTTGCATCCCTTCCGGTCAAATCCTCTTCCATTCTTAGATTATAAAGTAATAAATTACGGTAATCTTACAAAATCCCACACTGGATTTTACATCTGACTCCTATACTCAATACCTGTAAGGCCAAGCTGGAAAGTGAGGTAAACATGATTATGGAAAAAGAATTTACGCTCCCTTCTCCGGGGCACTCTCTAACACCATCCGTCAGCGAGGCACAGGCTTCAAATGAGACAAAACCCGTCTCAATCAAGAAAACCAAGCGCAAGGAAATCATGCTTGCCTATGCCTGTTTAGCCCCTTCGCTGCTCATCTTCGGTCTGTTTCTATTCTACCCGCTGCTCAAATCGGTTTATCTCAGCCTGTTCCTGACCGATCCGCAGGGCCGGGTGGCTGAATTCGTCGGAATGGACAATTTCAGGGAGATATTAACCTCCGAGATGTTCTATAAAAGCTTTGGCAACACACTGCTGTTTATACTGCTGACGGTCCCAACCGGCATTGCGGCTGCTGTTCTGCTGGCAGCTCTGACGCATAACAAACTGAAAGGCATGAAGGTATTCCGCTTCATCTTCTCGCTGCCCATGGCCGTCTCCGTTGGTACCGGCTCCATGATCTGGATGATTCTCTACCATCCAACCCTGGGCGTACTGAATTACTTCCTGTCGCTAGTCGGAACTCAGCCGATCCAGTGGCTGACCGATCCGAAATGGGCCATGATCTCCATCGCGCTGATGACAGTCTGGATGAACCTGGGTTTCAACTACATCCTGATGCTGAGCGGGATGCAGGGCGTATCCGAGGATATATATGACAGCACAAAAATAGACGGCTCCGGTCCGTTTCGGACGTTCTTCCGGATTACGATGCCGCTGATTTCCCCTACTTTATTTTTCACATCCGTTGTGTCGGTCATCGGCGCCTTTCAAGCGTTCGGACAGATTAACATCCTTACGAAGGGCGGTCCGATTAACAGCACCAACGTCATGGTGTTTAACATCTATCAGGATGCGTTTGTCAATTTCCGATTTGGCATCGGCAGTGCGCAGGCACTGATCCTGTTTGCCATTATCCTGCTGTTAACCGTCTTTCAATTCAAATTCGTGGAGAAGAAGGTGCATTATCAATGAACATGCGTCTCCTGCCCAAAAGCTTCGTTTACATCGCCCTTCTTCTAGGTTCGCTGGCTGTTGCTTTTCCGCTGCTGTACACCTTGTCAACATCGCTTATGAGTGAGGCCGAATCGGCCGTTTATCCGCCGCCTCTGCTTCCCGAGGCCATCAATCTGTCGAACTTCGCCAAGGTGATTGATACGATTCCCGTGCTGACCTTCATTGGAAACAGCTTGATCGTCTCCATTGCGATTATGCTGGGGCAGATTGTGACAGCAAGCCTGGCAGCTTACGCCTTTGCCTTTCTCCGGTTCCCGGGAAAGACCCTGCTGTTCAGCCTCTTTCTCGCCACCATGATGATTCCTTGGGAAGTGATCATGATTCCGAACTATTTAACGGTCAAAAGCTTGAATTGGCTGGACACCTATCAAGGGCTGATCGTGCCGTTTCTGGCTACTGCCTTCGGTACCTTCCTGCTGAGACAAACCTTTTTGCAGCTGCCGAAGGAACTGTTTGAAGCGGCTCGGGTGGACGGCTGCGGACATGTCCGGATATTTCTGAAAATGGTACTGCCGTTATCGATTCCCGGAATCGCCACACTGGGCGTGTACTCGTTCTTGAACAATTGGAACATGTACCTATGGCCGCTCTTGACAACAAACCGTGTCGAGATGCGCACCGTCCAGATCGGGATCGGCATGCTGCAGTTTGAGGAGATGAATTCGTGGAATCTGATTCTATCCGGTGTTCTGCTGCTTCTGCTTCCTTCCCTGCTGCTGCTGGCACTTGGGCTGAAGCCTCTTGTTCGAGGCATCACGGCAGGCGCATTAAAGGGTTAATGGCTATATAGCCAAGACCATGCATGATCAGCCTTGCGAGCCGGTTGTCTCTAAGAGACGAGCCCACGCAATTTCTGATAGATAGAACCATACTATATTTTCAAAAGGGAGAGATTAACCAATCATGAAACGTTTTGGGAAAAGATCCTTCACGCTGCTCCTGCTTTCCTGCTTAATGCTGATCAGCGCCGCTTGCAGCAATTCGCCTACCACCGGGGAGACGACTGCTGCCGCAGGCAGCGAGCCGTCCAAGGAGCCTGTAAAAGTTGTATGGTGGCACTCCATGAGCGGTGAACTCGGCACGGTCGCGGACAAGTTAATCTCCGATTTTAATGCCGCTCACGAAGACATACAGGTAGAGGGCGTATTTCAGGGCACCTACGATGAAAGCCTGAACAAACTCAAAGCTTCCCTGGGCTCAAACAGCGGCCCTACGATGATTCAGGTGTACGAGATCGGCAGCCGTTTCATGATGGATACCAAGGCAATCCGTCCGGTTCAGGACTTTATGGATGCCGAGCAGTACGACATCTCTTCCCTGGAGCCGAATATCAAAAATTACTATACGTTCGACGATAAACTGTACTCGATGCCGTTTAACTCCTCCAACCCAATTCTGTATTACAACAAAGATGCCTTTAAAGCAGCCGGTTTGGACCCTGAGAATCCTCCAAAAACCTATGAGGAGGTAGCGGAAGCAGCAAAAGCCCTGACAAAAGGCAATCAAGCGGGCGCATCCTTCGCCATCTACGGCTGGTTTATGGAGCAATTCCTTGCGAACCAGGGCGTTGAGCTGCTGAATAACGGCAACGGCCGTACATCCCCGGCCACCGCTTCACAGGTTAACAGCCCTGCCGGCGTGAAGACACTGGAATGGTGGAAGCAAATGGTGGATGATAAAGTGCTGCTGAACCTGGGGCGTAAAACGGATGACACCAAAAAAGCTTTTGCAGCCGGACAAATCGCCATGACACTGGACTCCACGGCTTCGCTTCGCGGCATTGTCAGCGCGGCGGAAGGTAAATTCGAAGTCGGTACCGGCTTCCTGCCCAAACCGGCTGACGGCGGCGACGGCGGCGTCATTATCGGCGGTGCCAGCCTCTGGCTGATGAACAACAAATCGGAAGAAGAGCAGCAGGCCGCTTGGGAATTCATGAAGTATTTGGCCGAGCCGCAAACGCAAGCTTACTGGCATGTCAACACCGGCTACTTCCCGGTTACAACCAAAGCCTATGAAGAAGAGCTTGTGAAAGAGAATCTGGAGAAATACCCTCAATTCCAAACAGCCGTGGATCAATTGCATCAAACCACAGCCAATCTGGCAACACAAGGCGCTGTCATGGGGGTATTCCCTGAAGCTCGCCAGCTTACCGAAACGGCCATCGAAGAGGTGCTGAACGGTCAAAAAACACCACAGGAAGCCCTGGACAAAGCTGCTTCGGAAATCAGCTCCAAGATCGAAACCTATAATAAAACAGTAAAATAATAAAAGAGAAATCGTTCGATTCTTTCTAACACCCTCCTGCACAGACATTGGACCTATGGGTCCCGATGTTTGGCCGGAGGGTTTTTTTGTGTGAATCTTCATATGCCCGCTACAATCAGCTTGTATGGGGATTAACCCAAGTCACGAAGCCGGGCCAGTGAATACAATGTTACAAAGTGGAGGTGAGTCCATAATGAGAAATCTTCCGTCCACCGTAACAATCCTCTCGGTGCCTTTTGACCGCGGAGCTACCCGGCGGGGAGCCGGTCAGGGACCGAATGCGATATTCGGATCGGGTCTGAAGCGCAAGCTTGACACACTCGGTATCCCCTATCGCGTCGAAGAGCTGGCTGCCCCCCCTGAAATGAAGGATGAGGCACACAATCCTCAATTAAAACATGTGCAGGAAGTATTATCGATCAACGAGTTGCTCGCAGCTCGCGTATACGCCCTGGCAGAGACAGGGGTCTTCCCGCTTGTGCTTGGCGGTGACCATAGCATCGCAATTGGCACACTGGCCGGACTGACCCGGCACCACCGCAATCTGGGGGTCATCTGGCTGGACGCCCATTCCGATCTCAATACGCCGGATACAACGCCATCTGGCAACATCCATGGCATGTCACTGGCTGTCAGCTTGGGTAAAGGCGATACACGCCTGACATCCATAGGCGGTGCAAAATCCCCCATCAAGCCGGAAAATGTGGTGCTCATCGGTTCGCGTTCCCTCGATCAGGGCGAACGGGACCTGATTCGGCAAGAAGGCATTACTTGCTTCACGATGCAGGACATCGACCGCTTGGGCATGTTCCGGGTCATGGAAGAAGCCATCCGCATTACCTCGGCGGGGACGGATGGTGTTCATCTGTCCTTTGATGTCGACAGTGTCGATCCCAAAATCGCGCCTGGCACGGGAACGCCGGTTCAGGGCGGACTCAGTTACCGCGAAGCACATCTTGCCATGGAGATGCTGTCTGAATCCGGCATCGTAACCTCAGCCGAATTCGTCGAGAACAATCCGCTGTTGGACCGCGGTCAGACCACGTCCCGACTAGCTTGTTCGGCTTAACTCGCCTACCATGCTCGGGCGAAAGCATCTTGTAATCATGAAGCTTCTCACGTCTGCAAGCTTCATGATGAAGTGTCTGCGTCGTGGAACAACTACCTATCAGGGCTTCTTAGACTTCTCCAACCTCTCCGGCTTCTTCAGACTACTAAGGAGGTTACGCCATGGACCCTACAAGGCTTCATATCGAGAAAGCCGAAACGTACGGTGCAAGAAACTACTTCCCCCTTCCCATCGTCATCGCGGAAGCGGAAGGGATTCATATCACGGATGCGGACGGCAAGCGATACATCGACATGTTAAGCGCCTACTCCGCTCTGAACGCAGGCCATCGTCATCCCCGAATCATTCAGGCGCTGAAAGATCAGGCGGATAAGGTGACATTAACCTCACGCGCTTTTCATAACGATCAGTTGGGAGACTTCTACGAGAAGCTGTCCGCATTCACCG
This sequence comes from Paenibacillus vortex V453, assembly GCF_000193415.1. Taxonomy (NCBI): domain Bacteria; kingdom Bacillati; phylum Bacillota; class Bacilli; order Caryophanales; family Paenibacillaceae; genus Paenibacillus; species Paenibacillus vortex. The sequence goes on along the minus strand of NZ_ADHJ01000018.1, from coordinate 158,161 downwards.
GCAAAGGCATGATTCTTCCCATGAATACCGGAGCCGAAGCTGTTGAAACCGCGCTCAAGGCGGCTCGCCGATACGCTTATCGGAACAAAGGCATCCCGGCGGATCAAGCAGAAATTATCGTCTGCGAGGGTAATTTTCACGGCCGTACCCTTACCGTCACCTCGTTCTCCTCATCCAGCGAATACCGGGAGGACTTTGGCCCGTTCACCCCTGGCTTCAACATCATTCCCTATGGGGATTTGGAAGCGCTCGAGCAGGCAATTACACCGAATACTGCCGCTTTTCTTGTCGAGCCGATCCAGGGAGAATCCGGAATTGTCATTCCGCCTGACGGATATCTGAGCGGCGCTATGGAACTGTGCAAACAGCACCACGTCCTTCTGCTCGCCGATGAAATTCAAACCGGCTTCGGCAGAACGGGAAAACGGTTTGCTTGTGACTGGGAGAACGTGGTGCCCGATATGTACATTCTTGGAAAAGCGCTTGGCGGCGGCGTCTTCCCTGTCTCTGCTGTGGCGGCGGAGGCAGATATTCTTGGTGTATTCGAGCCGGGATCCCACGGCTCTACCTTTGGCGGGAATCCACTCGGCTGCGCGGTAGCGATCGCCTCAATGGACGTTTTTGCCGAAGAGGGGCTCGAAGCCAGATCCTTAGAGCTTGGCGAATACTTTCTCCAGCAGCTTCGTTCCATTCGGCATCCCGATGTTAAAGACGTGCGCGGCAGAGGATTATTCATCGGTATGGAGCTGCATGTACCGGCCAGACCCTACTGCGAGAAGCTGAAGGATCTCGGACTGCTCTGCAAGGAAACCCATGAATCGATCATTCGCTTTGCACCGCCGCTCATCATATCGAAACCGGAGCTGGACCAGGCCGTGGAGATCGTACGGCAGGCGTTTACGTGACAACGGATACCTGGCCGCCGCATATGCACCAATAAAAAACAGTTTGTTCACCCGGCCAAGAAGAACGCGGGCGCAACAAACTGTTTTTCTTATGGGTATCCGTTATCCATTCCGTGCAGCCGCCTAACAAGCAGCCCGAATTCGTTGATTCAGCCGGACGTCGGCTTCATTCTTCTTGTGAAGAGGAGCAGCTGAGATACCACGGCAAGCACGGGAAGCTCGATCAGCGGTCCGATGACCAGGGCAAGCGCAATCAGGGGCTGGTCCGGAAAAGCTGTCACCGCGATAGCCAGGGCTACCGGAGAGTTTCGGGCAATGATCGTTAAATGTAAACTGACCGAATCCTCATAGGAGAAACGCAGCATTCTGCCTACCAGACTGCCCAGGACGTAATTGACCGTGAAGTAGATCAGGATCGGAACGATAAGAATATAGATCATTTCCAGGTTCTTCAGTAAATACGAGCCCTGAGATGCAAACATCGCCACAATGGCCAAAGACAGAAACATAATCTGTGCTTTGGCAAAGAACGGCACCAGCTTCTGGTCCAGCACCTCCTTCTTTTCCCTCAGCAAAAACCGGGTGAGATGTGCGAGGGTGAACGGCACCACGAGCACCAGCAGTACACTCTCCATGATTGTTGTCATCCGCATCGTTTCAATCGTGCCGGCGAACAGCAGCAGATAGAGCGGCAGCAGCAGCACCTGAAGGATCAGATTGATGGGCAGAACCGATGTGGACAAGGGCACATTGCCTTTTGCAATTGAAGTGAACACCAAATACCAGTCGGTGCAAGGAGTCACCATCAGCATGATGAAGCCTATCCAGAGGGCAGGATAATCCGATAAAAAGACAGCACCCAGCACCCAAGCCAGCAGCGGCGTCCAAATAAAATTAATGATGGTGCTCGACCCTAGAAATCGGATGTTCTTGAAGGCCTGCGTTAATTGCCGCAGCGGTATCGTCAAGAACAATCCATATAACATCAGCAGCAAAAAGGGAACAATCACATATTCCGCATAACCCGAAGCAGCCGGAAGCTGCCCCAACAGCAGCCCGATCCCGACCGCACCCATAATGATCAACGTTTGAAGCTTCTCAAATAAACTCATCCTTCACTCCTTACTTCTTGCTACGGAGTACGAGGCTCCTGCAAATCTTATGGCGGAGTCCTACCGCATTTCCTGTATAATTGATTGTATAATATGGACTTCCAATTCGTAACCCCAAGCGTCATTCGTAAAGGGTCGTTAAGCCTTTCCCCTTCATTTCCGTGAATCACGCTTATCGTATTTTAATCATACACCGACAACATATCGCTCAAGGAGGTTTTTTCATGAGAATCGCTGTTTGCGGAGGCACCGGATTTATAGGCCAAGCATTATGCAAGCGTTGGCTCCAAGACGGGCATGACATTGTCATTGTAACGAGATCGGTTCCGAAATCTCACGCACAAACCGAACATAACGGGCACTTATCCTATCTGACCTGGGATGAGATGAAGTCCAATCCCGAGCGATTTGAGCATTTGGACGCGCTCATCAATCTTGCCGGCTCCTCTCTGAGCCAGCGCTGGACACGGGAGGGCAAACAGAGAATTCTGCAGTCCCGGCAAAAAACCGTATCCTCTGTAGCTGAATTGATGCACAAGTTGGAGCATAAACCAGCGGTCATTGTTCAAGCTTCAGCGATGGCGATTTATGGTACTTCCGAGCACAAAACGTTTGATGAGGAGAGTCCTGCCACCATTATGGATTTCCCGTCCGAGGTTGTATCGGAGTGGGAGCAGGCAGCAGACCGCATCCCTGTTGACCGGTTAATCAAGCTGCGGATCAGTGTCGTGCTGGGCAATCCAGGCGGGGCGCTCCCCAAGATGCTGCTGCCTTACAAAGCGGGCGTCGGCGGTAAGATAGGCAGCGGCAAGCAATGGTTATCTTGGATACATATCAACGATATCGCAGATTTAATTGACTACTGTGTCCGGCACAAGGAAATATCCGGAGCCGTCAATGCCGCTTCGCCGCATGCGGTCAGGAACGATGAATTTGGCAGATGTGTGGCCAAGGTCTATCATCGTCCACATTGGCTCCCCTTGCCTGCCTTTATGCTGCAAGCAATCCTCGGAGAAATGTCCCTCATTCTGTTGAAGGGCCAGCGAATCGTCCCGGCCAAAGCCCTGCGTCACGGCTTTCAGTTTCGCTATGCGGAATTGACGGAAGCGCTGCGCCAGATTAGAGAAAGCTGATAACTCATAAAAAAACACTTGGTTTCCGATTATTGGAAACCAATTTTTTTTTTATACATGTTTTATTGAACCGGAGACAGTTCGCTTTCCGTCACCCATTTATGGTTCTTGACTTCTTCACCCGTGGTTGATGTGAAGTCCACCATATACACCGTCGTTTGTTCCGCAGAATCGATGACCGCAGTTGCGCCCTCCATCCCTTCCATATGGTCCGCGTTAACTACAACCTCCGTACCTGGCTGCAGCGGTTCCTTACCGGCATCCTTCAGCTCTTCTTGAATCACCCATTTATGATTCTTCACTTCGGGACCGCCATTCGTTGGTGTATACGATATCGTGTACACCGTGGTATCATACGCTCCAACAATTGTTGCTTTAGCCCCTTTCATCCCGGGCATATGGTCAGTTTCAATGAGCGCTTGGGTACCAACCGGATAAGTTGGATTCTCTGCCGCCTTCAATCCTTCCGGTACCTCGCCTGAGCCGGAATGGTTCATGCTGCCGTGATCCATCCCGTCCATGCTCCCGGAGGTTTCCTTGCTTGGTGTGCTCTCGGGGTTTGCACCGTCCGTGTTTCCGCAGGCCCCCAATATGAAGATGAGAGATGCTAACACTCCCAGGATGATCGGCTTCCATCGTTTCTTAGCTGACATAAGTATAAACTCCTCTCTAGAATTGAATATTTATAGCATAGCATCTACTTATGAAGAACTTGTGTAGCTGTCTATGCACAACATCACTATACCCATTTTTTCTTTATAACTTATCATTATGATATAAAATAGAGAGACATCGTATTATCCTGTAACTTACATGACCGGCAGATACAGAGCCGTTTTTGAGAAGGAGAAGACTCTCCCATGCTGATTGACAACCATTTATTTGTATCGTTTTATAAACGGGCCAATTCCATCCTGAACCGTACCCTGAACCGTCTTGAACAGCAGGATCTAACCGTTCATATTCACTATTGGGGATTCATGCCGCGTCATTACGACAATACCGAGCATAAACATTCTTTTTTTGAAGCTTGTTATGTATTAACAGGCAGCGGCTCGTATATAGAAGACGCTACAGAGTTCCCCCTTCAACCAGGCACCATGTTTCTCTCCCGCCCAGGCGTCCAGCACCGAATCCGAAGCAAGGAGGGCTTGTCCTTATGCTATGTTGCTTTCGAGCTGGATGAAACTGCACATAACGAGCTCTATGCGGCCGCATTCCGGCTGTTAGCCAAACAGGGCATTCCCGTGCTTCAGGAAGGGCAGCTGCAAGCGCCCGGGCTCCTGTGGCTGTCGCTGTTATCACAGTTTCATTCCGTGGATAAAACCTATTCCCCGCATGTGCTGAACAGCATAGCCACGTCACTGATTTTATCCATTGCTGCAGCCCACGGCCCCGGGTTCTATCAAGAGCCTTCCGGAACCGAGGCCCATGATGAAGGGACCTCGATGTTTCATCAAGCCGAGCTGTTCATCAAGGATAATCTTAACGAGCCGCTGTCGCTTGAGCGGGTGGCGGGCCATCTCCACATCACAACCCGTCATTTGACACGGCTGTTTCGCAAATACGGTCATCAATCCTTTGTCCATTATGTGCAGGAGCAGCGCGTGCAGAAGGCGAAACACCTGCTTCTGAATACGGACCGGCAGATTAAAGAGATTGCTGTATTTTGCGGATTCGAGTCCGTACACTACTTCACACGGGTGTTTACGTCCAAGATTGGCGTGACCCCCGCCCGGTTCCGACGCTCGCAGTTTTCTGAGGGTCGCTATGACTCCGAGCTCTAGCATTTCTCCACCGATGTCCTGATCGTACAAAAACACTTCCTCTTTTTATAAAGACGTATCCTCCCTTGCCTTCTACAATGAAGTCGTAACCAGACAATCCGAAGGGAGGATACATCCATCCATGACATCTGCAACTGCCTTTCAATCACATCCAATCAACCATTTGGACTTTCGCAAGGAACCCCTGTTTATGAAGTATGGGGCAGACGCTTGGTGCTCTCTTATCCTATCCGCCTATAACATGAAGTCGCAGCAAGAGATGCCAGGAAAACCCGGAATCTTTGTAACTTTCGATGGAACTCACGGTGCTCATTTCGATCAATTGCTGGTCGAGCTTCAGCAAATCTGTGACCAAGAGGGGATCCCCTTCCTGAGTGATTCCACGTCCTATTATTTAAAATCCGAGGCCGAGCTCCGAGCCGAGATGGCGCCTTATCTGACCGATAACCGGGCGTTCGGCTATAAGGCAGTTGATGTCAGACCCAGTCAATATTTTCAGCATAATGCAAGGGAATCCTTGAAAAAAAGCGCGCTCGAATTTGAAACAAAAAAAGGCATTTACGTTGTATACGGACCCGGCGCCTCCATGCTGGCGGACAGAGATCCCGATCTCCGCTTCTATGCCGACTATTCCCGCGAGAACCAGCAGCGGCGACACGCCCAGCATATGGGCAGCTTCGGCTTGGGCATGAGTCACGACAAGGTTGAGACGTACAAGAACTGTTTATTTCTCGAATGGCCTGTTTGGGAAACTTACCGCCGCGACTGGTTAGCTTATTATGCCCAGCATGAGGATAAGAAGGCGTTCTACATGGACTTGAATCACCCGGATGAGCCGGTGTGGCTGCCTGTAGCAGCCTTGAAGGAAGTACTGCACAAAACCGGTCGGCAGCCGTTTCGGGTCAAGCCGTTTTTTGCCCCCGGGATTTGGGGCGGTCAATACTTGAAGGAATTATGCGGCCTTCCCGAAGAATGGCCAAACTGCGCCTGGAGCTTTGAACCCATCGCTCCCGAGAATACACTGCTGCTGCGGGTTCAGGACGTCACCCTGGAAATTCCCTTCACCCTGTTGATGGAGGCATCGCCCCATGACATATTGGGACAGCGGAATGTCGAGTTATTCGGCGATTACTTTCCGATCCGGTTTGACTATCTGGATACGATGCAAGGCGGGCAATTATCACTTCAGGTGCATCCGCTGCAAGAGTATGCCGAATCGCAGTTCAATGAGCATATGACACAGCAGGAGTCCTATTACATCATGCGCAATACCCCTGGAGCCAAGGTGTATCTGGGACTGAAGGAAGGAATAACCGGCGGACAGCTGCTTGAAGCGGTGGAGAATGCCCACCTTCACGAACAACCGCTTGAACTCTCCTCCTACGTTAACGAATATGAATCGCAGACGGGGGATCTCTATCTCATTCCGCCGGGAACGGTGCACTGCTCCGGCAAAGATAATCTGGTGCTCGAAATTTCCTCAACCACCTGGTGGTTCACTTTCAAAATATACGATTATTTGCGGCTCGATGGGGACGGCAGGCCTCGTCCGATGAACCCTGATCATGCACGCCGCAACATCAACGATGCCATGAATACTTCAGCCGTAGAACACGGGCTTATTGCCCGGCCAACGCTCATCAGCACGCAAGGTCAGAACTCGCTGGAACTGCTCGGCCAAAGGGATGATCTTCTCTTTCAGGTCAGCAGGCTGTCTCTGCACGATACGTGGAACGCAGACACACACGGGGAATTTATCATGTACAACCTCGTGGAGGGTGAACGCGTCCGCCTTGTCCCGGCAGCAGACGAGGATGCTGCCGTTGAGTGGGGCTACGGGGAGTCCTACATCGTCCCGGCATGTGTGGGCGAGTATCATCTGGAGAACCTCTCCGGCTCTCCCTGCACGCTGATCGCCGCCCGAGTCAATCCGGAGTGGAGCCATCCCCTGCTTCCGCCTTCTTGGACTTCCGGAGAGGAGAATTTCCATGCCCTGCGATGATGGAGCAGATCACCCAAGCGAGCCGTTTCCTGCCCGAATCACCATCACGCTTGATGCCGGCGGCACATTCCTGAAAGGGGCACTCATCGTGAACGGGGCGTTTCTTCCCGGTTCGTTCCTTACCTGGCCGTCGAAGTCTCAGGGCTCGGCAAGCGATACGATCTTCAGCTTTGCCAATGCCTGCCGGGAGCTGCTAAACGTATTTGCCTCCACCTGCAGACCATTGGATTATCACGATTCGATCCGAATCGGTTTTGCTTTTCCCGGACCTTTCGATTATGCAGAAGGCATCGCCCTCCTTCAGGGTGTCGGCAAATATGAATCGCTCTACAGATTGTCGGTGCGCGACCTGCTCCGAACGGAATTCCAGAAGCAGAAGAGCTTATTCCCGGGCATCATGACCAATCGTTTAACCGCAGCCAATATCCGGTTCGGCAATGATGCCTTCATGTTCGGGCTTGGCGCCAGTATCCGGTTTCCGTCCGAGCGGTTAATATGCCTTACGCTCGGCACAGGCCTTGGGTCAGCCTTTATAGAGAATGGGCAGATCATCGCTGGCAGGAACAGGATTCCTGACAGCGGAATGCTGTTTGCCGAACCCTACCGGAATCATACGGTGGACCGTTATTTTGGGAGAAGGGGCATTCTGAATTTGGCTAGCGAGCGGGGACTGCTCGTGGACGGAATGGATGTAGCCGATCTTGCAGAAGCGGCTGCACGCGGTCACAAGCAAGCTGAAGACCTGTTCCGCGAATACGGTTGCAGGCTGGGAGAGATGCTGCTGCCTTATATAGCTGACTTTAAACCCCACCGCCTGGTACTCGGGGGGCAAATCTCAGGCAGTTTTCCCTTATGGGAAAGGGATATACAGCTGGCTTTAGGCCAATATGCCATCCCCATTCTCACTCTCGAGGATGGAATCAGCGCTGTGTTTAACGGCATAGAGGGAATTTTTGTAGATGGATAGCCACACATACGTCCCACTTCATAAATAGGAGGTTACTGTTACATGAACTTATCAAACCAAGGTGATCACAGACCCGCTCGTCCCTGGACCATTTATGCCATCCATCATTCCCACACGGATATCGGTTACACCGAGCGCCAGGAGAGGATCGAGCAGTACCACGTTGACTTTATTCGCCAGGCGGTCGGCATCGCAGAAGCCGCACATCGCGGGGAGTGTCCGGATTGGAGCTCATTCCGCTGGACCTGCGAAACCTTCTGGGCCGTGGAGAAATTTCTGGAAGCGGCCTCTCCCGAAGAGAAAGAAGCTTTTCAGCAAGCTGTCATCCGAGGGGATATTGAGCTGTCGGGAACTTATCTGAACATGACCGAGCTCCCGGACTTTGACCTCCTGAAGCGCAACCACGGGAAGGCTCAGCAGTACGCGAAATCCTTCGGACACCGAATCGACAGCGCCATGACAGCTGATATTAACGGCTACGGATGGGGATATGCCGACAGCCTGCTGCAGAATAACATTGAGCACCTGTTCTCCTGCATCCACACGCATCACGGCATGTATCCACTGGGTCGCAAGCAGACCCCATTCTGGTGGGAAAGTCCGGAGGGCGGCAAGCTGCTTGTGTGGAACGGCGAACATTACATGTTTGGCAACGAGCTCGGATTCTGTCCGGATGCACTCGGCAAATACATCATCAAAGACGAATTCCAGCATAACCTGATGGAGCCTGAACATCGCCACAACAACATCGCATCATTACGGATTAACCGATATTTATGGAATCTGGAACAGGAATCCTATCCCTATTCCTTCGTTCCGATCATGGTGTCCGGTCTTGGGACGGATAATGCATCTCCGAATGCGGACATTGCGGAATGGATGACCAAATGGAATGAGCAGAACGGTGACCGCATTACGATTAAGATGGCTACCCTCTCCGAATTTTTTGCGGCTCTGAAGCAGGAGGACTTATCCGAGCTGCCGGTGCACCGGGGCGACTGGCCGGATTGGTGGACGGACGGTGTTGCCTCCACGGCGATGCACACCCAGATTTACCGGGATGCCCAGCGCACGCTTCGCAAAGTGAAGCGGCTGGATCCGGCATCCGAAACGGTAAGCCCCGCCGAGATCGATGATGCTGCACAAGCACTAACTATGTACGCGGAGCATACGTGGGGTTATCATTCCTCCGTGTATGAGCCATGGCATCCGCAGGTCCAAATGCTGGAGGTTCGGAAGCAAGCCTATGCAGCTGAAGCAAGCAAGCTGGCATACCGGGCTTTGGATAAAGCGCTGGTTGCCCGTCAGGGTGCGCTTCTGGCCCCTCATCGCTCTCTGCGGTATGAGGTGATTAATACAGAGCCCGCCACAGCCACACTGCAGGTCGCTATTCCGCTCGATGGCTGGGAGAACGTCATCTTGAAGAGGAAGTTCGAGCTTATCGATGAATCGAACGGACAGTCGCTCCCGTATCAGCTGACGCACACAGGCGCACTCGCAGCCGAGCTGACGCTAACGCCGGGTGAATCCCGCACGCTGTCGATCCACCCGCTCGAAACGGCAGAGGTCGGCTCTCCTTCCGGGAACATGGTGACTGCGCGCAACACCGAGCCAATTGCTTGTGAAGGAATCGCCGACATTCGGTTGGAGCCTCTGGTCCCTTATCCGGTCATTGTGGGTGAGAGCTTCATCGAATCGGATTCGTTCCGCATCGAATGGGAGATCAGCGCGGGCATTACGGCTTGGATCGACAAGACACGTTCAACCGATCTGCTGGATGATGCACGCCGGCATGGGCCGTTCACGCCGGTTTACGAGGTTACGCCTGCACAGGATGAGCACAGCCCATCCCAGATATGCGCTACCCGTGCCCGTATGGGCCGCAACCGGAAGGGTACCCATGTGCAGCGCGATGCCGGGCGCCTGACTCGCGTCAACGTGCTCGACAATGGCCCGCTGTTCGCTCTGATCGAGCTGGTCTTCGAAGTGAAGGGGCTCAGCTACTATGCCCTCCACATCAAGCTGTTTGCGAACCAGCCTCGTGCCGAGGTGTCCGTCCGCTTCCACAAGGACAGTGTCTGGCTCCCCGAAAACGTATATGTGGCACTTCCATTCTCCATGGGTCCCGAAGCGGAGCTTTATGTTGAAAAAGCCGGCTGCCACATCCGTCCATGGAAGGATCAAATTCCGGGAAGCTGCATCGATTACACCAGTGCCCAAGAGGGCATATTCTGGCACTCGGCCCAAGACCGGGAAGCGCTCGCTGTATCGATGACAGACACGCCGCTTGTGCAGTTGGGGACGCTGGAGCATACGCCGCGCCAGCTCCATACCATGCAATCGGCGGACAGCCGGCCTTACACGTATGCGTGGATATTGACCAACTACTGGGAAACCAACTTCAAAGCCACGCTCGGCGGCTTCTATGAGTTCCGATATGCGGTAGAGCGGCATCACGGGATCGACCCGCAACAGGCCAAGGAAGCTCTGCATGCTTCAACCGGACAATTTACGATTCATCGGATAAAATAATCATATATGAAGAACAGCTGCCTTGATTTCAAGGCAGCTGTTCTCATTATTTATAGGGAGAATCGACGTATAACCGGACCCCTGCTCATTTTTCCGAATCCGACTCCTCAGTGGTCTCGATCCGTTGCACCCTGTGTACCCCGTTATCCCTTTGATCAAAACCAACAGAAGCCTGAATGATCAGACTGCTCAGAATAACAGTCGCAGACTGTTTTTACGTGTTGACACCGAACCCCCCTGGAAGTTTCTACGTCCAAGCCCACATAAACCCGTCACGATCCCAGGCAATGCGGCCGCCATGCAGTTTGCGGAATGCCTTCTTCACTTCCTTGGACAGCGAGGCATTTCCGTTCTCGTTAACAAAAACGAACTCCTCACCGAAGTGCTCGCTTACATACCGTATGGCCTCGGTCTGATACAAATTGCCTGTGAATCTGATTTCCTCGACCATCCATTCGGCCACCTGCTGTGCTGTAAATGCCATATTACATCTTTCCCTTCCTTCATGCGTCCACTTATTATAACAGAACTGAACCCATACACACACGAAAGGCCACCGTACTTCTCGTTGCCCCTCACCCTCGATAGAATTCCGAAGCACATGGTTAGATGTGATATGTGCCGTTTGTTTAATGATTTCCTATTTTGACCGGCAATCCCGTTTCAGCAGACTGCAAAGCTGCATATGTAATCTCCATTGTGCGGACGGCATCCTCATAAGAGGATAGGATTCCTGAAGTTTCGCCTGTGCGTACCGCATGAATAAATGCTTCGTTCTCCCGTTGATATGGGTTGGCCGCATTCCGGTATTCCGTTCTCCTGCCTTGTTCATTAACGATCAGCCTGTCTGCTCTGATGTCAAGACTCCCCTGTTCCGTATAGATAACCAAGCCTACCTTCTCCGATTCTGGCAAAATACAGGTATTGGAGATGGCTGCCACTGCCCCGCTCTTTAACTTCAGTGTAGCGGTTCCCACATCGTGAACGCTTACATTATCATGCATATCCTTCATCGCTCTATGGGCAAAGGCCGCATACACTTCATCCACTTCCCCCAGCAGGCAGCGCAGCAGGTCAACCATATGCGTGGTTTGTTCTATGAATTGTCCTCCAGAGCCTTCCTGTTGCCTCCACCAATACACCTGCGGCATATCACCCATCCAGTAGCCAAGAGCCATTCCGATCTTTCGGCTTTCCAGCAGCTCAGCCGCTTTGATGGCAGCGTCCGTATAACGGAAATGATAACCGACTGACGTCATTAGCCCTGACTTCTTCACCCCTTGCGCAATCTTCTTCGGGATTTCCAGATTCGTGCCAAGCGGCTTCTCGACCATAAACGGAATATGCCGATCCACAAGCAGAGACTCTATCTCCCCATGCGCAAAGGGTGGAACACAGATATAAACAGCATCCGGCTTGCTATCATCCAGCATCTGCTCAACGTTCGCATACGCTTTGGCAGAGCTGTATCCTTCTATCGCTTGGTCTGCCTTATCCTGGCTTGTTCCGACAAAGGCAGCAACACTCACTCCGTCCATGTCGGATAAAATACGGGCATGCATCTTGCTAAACCAGCCGGTGCCGATGATTCCTACGTTCAATGCCATATGATTCCTAGACCTCCTCCTGAATTAGAAACGCAATGGTTTTCCTCTCATCGATTGATAAAATAAACCCAGCAGCGAACATAACAAACATCAGAATGTTGGCCATGCTATCAACCGCTGTGGAGCTGATGTCTTCAGATTACATCAAATGGACCTGCGTTCCAATGATAATCATAAAGATAATAGCTGCAGACCCTATCCATGAAAAAAGGATGCAAAAAATAAAAGCAGCCGGTACATCGTGTGTACTGGTTTGAACGTTAGATGTAGCTGTCCAGCGTGGAGGGAATGAAGCCCCGTCCAAGTCCTTTATCATAAAAAAACTGCCCCCCGTTCACTGTAACGGGGAGCAGTTGCTGTATGTTATTTAAAAATCATCCATATAACAATGAATGCAATTAAGGATGCCAGATAGATGATGAGCAGCTTCGTGAGATTGGTCTTGGTTTTCCGTTCATAATTCGGATTAGCCTTCTTATTCTCTTGTGATAACCCTACAAGAAGTGTTGATACTCCTCCAATTAATGCCAGCGCAATGACAATCATGTACATAACCAACCCCAAACAACCCCATTCAATTATTCATTATACAGAATCTGCTATTGACCCGAGGTACCAGGATCAACATCATGCATCATAACTTGTTCGTTCAGCCTCATTATAATGAACAAACGGTTAATGCACACCATCCAATTGCGCGTCAGTTCTGACCATCCAATTGGTCCTTCAGCCACCATCCATTTCATCGCATTCTAAATCACGTATGATTAACCGCTGCAGCCTGTCCAGTGCCTCTTCAGCTTCAGGCATTGGAAAAAGAGGCCAGACATGCATCATATATTCATACTCCCAGTACTCCGTATCGACACCCTCAACATCCAATCGATCACGCAGCAGCCGGGCATCCGGCAGCAGGGAATCATCGGTCCCGATCAGGATCACCGTGCTTGGCAGGTTCTTCATATCGCCGAACAATGGGCTGACCGCAGGATCGTCCATGGGCAGACTCCCTGCATACATCCTTCCGACTGCTCCAAGACCAGCCGGCTGCAGGAAGACATCCCGCTGCGGTATGCCGAGATTGGCTATCTGCGGATTGTCCATGGCGACGTCCACCCAAGGTGCAATCAGAATTAATCGCTTGGGCGTAAGTGGCGTCTCCTTGAATCCTTGTGCCACGTTCAGTGCTAATGCGCCGCCAGCCGAATCCCCCATCAGAAATACCGGACTCTGGGCCTTAGAGCAGACAAACTTATAATATTCGCGCATCAGCTCAGTCAGATCCCCTGCTTCTATGCTTGGCACGGTCGGATAGTTGGGCATATATATCGATAATCCGGTTAACTTCGTCCACTGTTTAACAAAAGCAAAATGAGGCGGGAGAATTTCTTCGATATAGGCGCCGCCGTGCAAATATAGGAGCGTTCCCTTCTCCCGAGCACCATGCGATATATAATAGTTCATACTCAAACCGCTTTCGCTCTGGAGAGATCGCATTTCAAATCCTTCCTGCTCGCCGGTAAGGGCTGGATAAGGAGGCAAGGTATCGATATACTGCCGAATTGCCTTGGCATCTTCCCATTTATGATGAAATCCCTCAGCCGTCAGTTTCTGTTTGATAGCTATGCTTTCTTTACTCGGCATCTGGTCCAATCCCCTTTTGTTTGTGTTATTAATCGTATGTAAGTCCATCTATCCTCAATATTATCACTGCACATTGCACCCGGGCTGTAGCAATTGATACAGAACAACGCGCAGCAAAGAAGCCTCGCCTTTCACAAATGAAAGCGAGGCTCCTTGGTTTGATTATTCTATTTTGCTCTTGTGAGCGATTGGGAAAGCTCCGTAAATATAACCCCGAGCGCATGTGCCCCGGCGTCCGGGTAGCCGATGCTCCGCTCGCCGACGGTTCCGGCTCTTCCCATGCGAGCTACGAGGGCCTCCGTGCTTTTTGCACCCTCCACGGCTGCCCGTGCCGCTTGAACGCCGGCAGCCAACAGATTCTCCCCGTCATGCGCGCTAACTCTCCAAGCCTCAGCATACGGAATGAGTGCGTCCATCAGCGTCTTATCCCCCACAACTGCCCCTCTTCCAAAGGATCTTTCACCCGTGTCCTGTATTCCTTGAACCACGGCTTCCATCATCTCGGCGATTTCAGCTATGGACAGCTCCTTCTTATGCAACGCATATTTGCCCGCCGCCCGAAAGGCAGAACCCCAGATCGGACCGGATGCGCCGCCGCAATGCTCCATGATAATCAGTGAACAGGCGTTCAAGAAACTTCCGATATCAGCGGCCTCGGATATAAGCTCCTCCCATTCGGCTTTGAGTTGCTTGAATCCCTTGGCAACACTCATGCCAAAATCACCGTCACCGGCGTGCGCATCCAGTTCACAGAACGGGACTTCGTTCGCAATAATGACCTCACTCATTTTGTCTATCAAGTAGATGATGTTGTTCAGTGACAATTGATCGTCCGAAACGGCAGCATACTCTTCATGTGTCACCATGTTGTAGGATTCCGGCTGCTTCTTATGCCGGGATTCCTCTAGAACATCGTGAAATACGACAGGCTCTAGCGGTCCTCGTGTTACGAGTGCAGGCGTGTCACATGGCTCGCCCAGCAAATATTTCAGCTGGTCCGTCAATTTCATGATGGAGACCGAAGCGCCTACCATATCGATGCTTGTCATGTAATTGCCGACAAAGACTTTAAGCACCGTAACGTTCCGCTGATTTAATTCCCGCATGACAGAACGGTTCAAGAGATACAGCTCCTGCAGCGGGGTGCCCCCGAAGCCGTTGACCAATACGGCAACTTCCTGCGGGCTATCACCGTTTACTTGCAGACTTTCCAGCAGCTCCGCTACCATTCTCCGTGCCAGCTCGTCAGCCGGAATCATCTGCTCACGGCGGATTCCAGGCTCGCCGTGAATGCCTACGCCATACTCCATTTCCTGCTCGCCAATGGAGAAAGTCGGCGTCCCCTTGGCAGGCACCGTGCAGGACGTGAACGCACAGCCAATGCTTTTGACATTATCGATGGCATGCTGAGCCGCTTCTTTAACCTGCTCCAGCGACATGCCGGCCTCTGCGGCCGCACCCGCTATTTTATGTACCAAAACCGTGCCCGCGACCCCTCTTTTTCCTACGGTGTACAGGCTGTCTTCAACCGCGATGTCATCGTCAACCTTCACATAGTCGACTTGAATGCCATCTTCATTCGCCAGATAGGCGGCATTCTTGAAATTCATCATATCTCCGCTGTAGTTCTTAATAATCAACAGGGTGCCCTTCCGACTGGCCGATGCCCGGATTGCCTGATACACCTGAATTTGGGATGGAGATGCAAACACATCGCCGCAAACCGCGACGTCCAGCATGCCCTTGCCGATAAAACCCGCATGCGCAGGCTCATGCCCGCTCCCCCCGCCACTGATCAAGGTTACTTTGTCCTGGTTCATGTTTTTCTTTTGGATAAAGGTATGCTTATGATGAAATTCCAACTCTGGATGAGCCATGACGAAGCCGCTGCACATCTCTCTGACGAGGGTTTCCGGTTTGTTCATGATTTTCTTCATAATTATCGCATCCTTACGATTTGGAGTGGTTGATTTAGAGCAGACCCTATATTAATCTGACTGATGTCACAGAAACGATCCTAATCTTCAGTAGACGGATCAACATGAATGTCACTGTCAGGATCGGTCATTACCCAGCGTGTGAAGGTTACGTGCAGCCCGGAACGGGTCGGCGAACAAATAAAAGGCCCTGCTTGACTTGCTGTATTGATCGGAAAAGGCGCCACTCGAAGAGTTCGCCAAGGATGCATCTCAGTTCTCGCCCTAATGATGACCGCATCATTCATTCTCGAAGCGCGGATCGTGACATTCTCGCCAACCCACTCCGGTACAGGTGCGAGCGACCAATCCGAGTATCCTTGGGTGACAACAACAGCAAGCTGCGGGATTCCATCATTAATCTCGATCCCTGCTTTGATCCATTGCCCCGGAGCGTTCATCAGCATGATTCCTGCCTGATCATAAAGCTCCGTAAACGATTGCAGCTGAAACGTTACTTCCATGGCCGTATCCTTTTCCCACCGTGTGAGCAGAGAATGTCCGCTGTCGCGTTGAAACCCGTATAAGGTTTTCTCCCAATAATCACTGCCTTCTCTGGACTCTACCTTCAAATATTGTCCTTCCTTCGTCTCGGTGACTGATATCGGCACGGTTGTCCATTGACCCGAATCCCAAGATATTCGGCTACGTATCATTCCATCACGACTCCTTACCTCATCTAATGTTATTTCAGTATCTTCACAAGCGGGATTCCTGAATGAACTGCTCCGCGCTATGCAGTAAAAGAATGCAGAAGGAACGGTTATGTCCGATGAAAAACGAAGACACATCGTAGCGGCTACGGGAAGGCTCATAGGTTATGAGCGCTCGATGTTTCATGTTCCTCATAAGAAGGTTCGTGAACGACTCCGCAGGACCGCGGTCGGAAAAATACGTAAGATAGGCATACAGCGAATGGTCCACAGGTTCATCGAGGGGACTCACGCCAGCGCAGGAGAACTCGGTGACCAGTCCTGCACGCTGCAGCCGGATCAATATCGGATGCAGCTGCTCGTCAACCGGCGTTTTGCCGAATAGCCGCGTACGCTTGGACAGCTTGCGCACCTTGGGTCTGTTAATCCAATCGTTTAACTCCCGCCTTCTCCGACGCCACTGCTCGTCGGTATGTGTGCTCAGCAGCAGCTCGCCGCCAGCATCATGTCGTTCCTGATGCATACCATCCCTCCTCTCTTCAATTTTGCAGGAACCTGCTAATCTCAGTGTAGTCCCATTTCGTATGAAGTCAAATAAGCCGGACCTTGGGTCCGGCTCTTGGTGGTTCGTATGAACTAGCGTGTTTCCCGATGAAGTGTTACTCGCTTCAAGCGCGGACTATATTTGCGCAACTCCATCCGCTCCGGGTGATTTCGTTTATTTTTTGTCGTTGTATAGTTGCGGTCACCGGTTTCCGTGCATGCCAAAGTTACCGTCACTCTCATATTCAGCACCTCCTCATCTCACATTTTATTAATCGTAACGATTACGATTAGTTAAACCATACTTTAATCCTGTTCTTATGCTTTGTCAAGAAGCAGGTCTGATTGCGCTTAGTCTTCGGTACCGGCTCCCGCCGCCTTGGCGGCTCTGGATAAACTCCACAGCAGGACGGTGATTAACAGAAACGCGGTTAGAGCCATAACAGGAATTGTAATAAAACCCAGCCAGGTAAAGTAATTTACGTTGCAGGGAGTGGGGCCGCAAGCTGCTAAACCATGATTGCTAAACAACGAATAGAAGCGCTGATACGCGATGTGGTATACCGAGATGGCTCCTCCGATGCAAGAGAGAGGAAGAACATACTTCATGATTCCCAAATCTTTCTTGTAATACGCAATGCCCAAGAGAATGGTTAGCGGGTACATAAAAATCCTCTGAAACCAACACAAGTCACATGGGATATATCCTTTGATTTCGCTAAAATAAAGGCTTCCCAGAGTTGCTGCAATCGAAATGATCCATGCAGCCCCGAGTCGGAAATCTGGCTGGAATTTATAAGTCGTCAATGGGTTCATTCTCCTTATTCATCTCATATTTATGCTGCTCTGTATCATCATAGTGCACATGCTGTCCCCGAAGAATGACCCTTACGGGCTATATTCGCTCGTTCTCTGGACGATAATACGAATGATCATCGGCACAAATGTTTATCATGCTTACCCCATCCAATTCACGGTCTGAAGGCACCATCCATGTTCAACAGATTGATAGAGATTTGTCATCATAATGATAAAATTATGAAAACCCTTTATTTGTGCATAGTGATATGATCAAGATTACAGACAGGAACAACCTGAATATGTCATGAGAGGATGAGGAAAGTGTGGAAGCCGGATCGTAACAGCACACAACCTCTATATCAGCAAATTGCTGATGATCTGGAGCAAAGAATATCCTACGGTGAGTTTCCGCCAGGGAGTTTACTTCCATCCGAACGCAAACTCGCCGAGCAATTGGGAGTTAATCGAAGCACCGTGGTTCTGGCTTACTCGGAGCTTCGGGCGCTTGGTATCATAGAGAGCCGTTCCGGGAGCGGAACTCGGGTCAGCAGCTCCAAGTGGGGAGCTACACCCAAGCATACGCCGAACTGGCACCGTTACGCGGAGGGAGGAAACTTCCTGCCTAACCTGCCTTTTCTCCGTCGCATTCGGGAAGCATTGGCTTATGATCCCTCCCTGATTGATTTTGCGAGCGGAGAGCTTGCCGGCGATTTGGCGCCGAACGAAGAAATGAACACGATATTGAGTCAGAAACCGGATACTCCCTATCTGGGTTATGACAATCCGCAAGGATATGGTCCACTACGACAGGCATTGGTAACTTATCTCAAACAATATCGGGGGATTCATACCACTGAATCGTCCATATTAATCACGTCAGGCTCCCAGCAATCGCTGTACCTCATTACGCAGTGCTTGCTTTCGCCTGGTGACGCAGTGGCTATTGAAGACCCGTCATATTGCTATTCACTGCCTATGTTTCAATCTGCCGGTCTTCGATTGTTCAGACTGCCTGTTGATGAACGAGGGGTACAGCCAGAGGACATACGCTCCCTGTACAAGAAACACCGGATCAAGATGATTTTTATTAATCCGAATTTTCAGAATCCGACAGGCACCGTCTTGGCTGAAGAGAGAAGAGCCCAACTGCTTGATGTTGCAAGTGAGCTTGGGCTTCCTATCGTGGAGGATGACCCCTTCAGTTTAACGGCCTACCAGTGTTCGCCCCCTCGCACCGCTGAAGTCCGTGGATTCAGTCGGGTCGGTGCTGTACATTGGATCTCTATCAAAAATCGCAGCGTCCGGCCTCCGCGTAGGCTGGATGGTCGCCCCGAATTCTGTCGTTGAACGGCTCGCGGACGCCAGACAGCAGATGGATTTCGGGCTGAGCGTGGTTCCCCAAAGCCTCGCTGGACAGTTTCTCAGCTCCTCCTATTTTGCGCCTCATCTGGACAAGCTGAGAGCTAGCTTACTGTACAAGCGTGACTTACTGATGGAGTCCCTTCGGAAAGAGCTGAACGGTCTCGTTCAGTTCCATGTGCCTGAGGGCGGTTTGCATCTCTGGTGCAAAATCATGCCGGAAGTGAATGATAGCAAGCTGCTGGAAGCTTCCATACAAAAGGGCGTTATTTTTGCGCCGGGAAGCGTATATGGTTCAGCATCCGGTTACGTTAGATTCACTTATGCCCGTGCCAGGGCTGAGGATATCCCGTCCGGCATCTCGAGGTTTGCTCAAGCTCTGCACGCCACGATTCAATAGGGCAGATCGTTAACAAGGGGATGTTCTCCTCCATGGAATAAAGAAAAGGTTAGCTTACCAGAAGCTAACCTTGTTCTCGTGACCTAACACACTTGTTCCTATTGAATCCTGCTCATCAATTCCTTGACGAACGCAAGACTCGGCAGCTCGCCGGTGACTCGATCAACCATTTTACCCTGGTCATCAATCAAGACGGTTACCGGAAGACCACTGATGCCGTATTGGCCTTTGATTGTATTGTGCTGATCCAGCACAATCGGCATCTCCAAATGATGCTTCGAAGCGAATGCCTCCGCTTTCTCTCGGCTTTCTCCTATATTGACAGCGATAATCTGAGTGCCGGATTCCTGCGCGTACGCTTCGTTCAGGATCGGCATTTCATTAACGCAGGGACCGCACCAAGACGCCCAGAAATTTAACAGCACGGGCTGCCCTCTGTAATCGGAGAGCCTGACGGGCTCGTCCTGAAGATTCACCGCCTCAAAGTCGGGAGCTGTTTGGCCAATCTCAGCGGTTTCCTGATCCCCCAGCAGGGCATGTACGAGAGCGTATATTCCGGCTGCCGTTACAAGCGCAAGAATCAGCCATCGGATCCATGATGAATGAGCTAATCGGTTCATTTCATTCCACCTCGCTTAGACCGCCCCTACTTCAGCAGCGATTTAACGTCCTTCAGGATTTTGTTCATAAGGCGGGTCCATGTTGCCATCATATTTCGCGACAACCGTGCCCGATTGGTCTATCAGGTAGAAGGACGTGCCATGAATGACCTGATCTGCTGCTGTATCCATGGCAATAGGTGCTTTAAAGGATTGCAGCACAAACGATTTAATATCCTCAAAGGTATATCCCGTGAGCGCATGCCAGTTCGTGAAGTTAGCATCAAATTTGCCCAGGTAACTCTTGAGTGCTGCAGGTTCATCCCGTTCCGGGTCTACCGAAAAGGATACCAGCGTGGCTTCGAGCCCCGCATCACTCAACCGCTGCTGCAGCTCTGCCATATTGGCAGTCATGGTTGGACACACCGTAATGCAGCGTGTGAATACAAAGTCCGCGATCCACACCTTTCCTTTCAGATCAGCTAAAGAGACCTCCTCTTCATCCTGATTGATGTATTCAAATGGCTGGACCGGAATGCTCAGCTGACTCGGCTTGGAATTGCCGCATGCGGCTGCCACCAGCAACACCAGCATGAGCACGCCTATGAGCATGATCTTTTTCATGTATCCCCCTCCTGCTCCTCGTTCATGTTCGCAAGCCACGCCGCTATGGATTGGATCTCGCTCTCCTCTAGAATCTTCCTGTAGGAAGGCATGCCTCTATAGCCATCCGTTACAATGTCGCGTATTTCATCCTCCGAGAGCCTCGTTCCGACATCTTTAAGACTAGGACCTACCCTTCCGCCTAAATCGATAGCATGGCATGAGAGGCACTGACTCTTGTAGAGGGCAACCGCCTTTTCATCCTCCGGTGTAACAATACTGGCGCGAAGCGCAGAGTCGTCCTCGGTTCTTTCACTGCAAGCAGACAACACCAGCATCGCCAGCATAATAAGCATCAACCTGTATTTTCGGGTCATTGTATCCGCCACCCCTTCTTACCCGATCACTTCTACCTCAGTTCACTTCTCCACAGATCTCCTACAACAATCTCTTTTTTTGGCATCACATGCATGCCTCTTGCGGTCACATGCGCAGTCACTTCATAGGTCCCTTCGACCTCAAAAGCCTTCTCTATTCGGTACCTTCCGTCTTCTTCATGTTTAGCTTCTATCCGTTGGAACTCAACCTGATCGGCCAGCCGGAACTCGAATTCCACCTCTTGGGCATCTTCAACAGGCGACTCGCCTTGTGTCACTCGCGCTTCAAAAGGGACGGTCTCCGAGGTCTTTACCGGACCCGTCGGCAGAATCAGATCGACCCGGATCAATTCTTCAACCTCTGCATCGGACGCAGGAGCCGAAGAACACGATACTAATAGCAGCACGCACAATATAAGAACAATCAACCCCGATTTCTTCATCATTTCACCCCATTATGCATGCCTATCATTAAAGCGCAGTCGTATCCAGAATCATGACAATGAACACGATCATCAAATAATTTACGGAAATCAGGAAATTGGTTTTAGCCCAGCGTTCATCCTCCGAAACGGTTAATCCATGCAGCGTATGCAAGAGCCATATCACACCACCAATCACAGACACCGTCAGAAATACGGGACCGGAGAAGCCGTAAACGTACAGCAAAATGACGGTTGGGAGCAGCAGCGTTACATAGGGAATCATCTGCACTTTGGTACGCCTAACTCCCTTACGGACAGGCAGCAATGGAAACCCTGCCGCTCTGTACTCCTCCACCCGCCGGATGGCCAGCGACCAGAAATGCGCGGGCTGCCACAGGAACAGCAAGCAGAATAACAGAACAGCTCCGGTATCCACGGTTCCCGTGCCGGCACAGTATCCGATAACCGGCGGAACCGCTCCCGATACCCCGCCTACAGCGGTGCTCCAGGTTGAATTTCGTTTCAGCCACATCGTATAGATGACAATGTAAAAGAACATCCCCAGCAATCCAAGCCACCCGGCAACCTTGTTCACGTTCAGGAACAAAATGACTTCTCCTGAGATACCAAGAGCCACAGCACACCAAACAGCATGGGTTAACTTTATTCGTCCCGTCGCTAGCGGCCTATTGCAGGTTCGGGCCATTTTGCGATCCAGCTTGTAATCCCAAACGTTATTAAAGATGCAAGAAGATGCCATCGTAAGTGTTGTTCCAAGCAGCATCCAGCACAACAGGCCAAAGTCCACCACCCATTTGGAGGCTAGCCAGTAGCCTCCAAATGCAGCAACCAGATTAAGCTGAATAATGCGCGGCTTTATAAGCTGCATCCAATCCCCCAGTAAGGTGGCATTCTTCATACAGCTACCATGTTATACAGCATGATCCACATGGACCCCGCTACGATAACCAGCAGGATAACCAGACCCAGCACCAGCGATATCAGATTGTAGCGCGGCTTGTTCTCCTCACGCAAATGCATGAAGAATAAGAGCTGAACCATAAGCTGCAGCACCGCGGCAGTCATCAGCACGACCGAGTTCCAGGTTCCTTCCAGCCAATCATTCATCACAACGGTGATGGGAATCAGGGTCAGAATGATCGAGCAGAAGAAGCCGATGGTATACGATTTGAAAGAACCGTGACCCTCCGGGGTTTGATGCGAATTCGATGGAACCATATTAACTCACCCCCATTAAGTACACGACCGTAAATACAAAGATCCACACCACATCAAGGAAATGCCAGAACAGACTAATCACATTCACCTTCCGTTTGGTTACCGGGGTGATTCCCCGCTTGGCCAGCTGAATGATCAGGGCGATCATCCAGACCAGTCCAAACAGTACGTGCAGTCCATGCGTACCCACCAGGGTGAAAAAGGCGGATAAAAATGCGCTGGTTCCTATCGTCGCGCCTTCGTGTACCAGATGATTGAATTCGGCAATTTCCATCCCGATAAATATGGCGCCCAGTCCAGCTGTAACCGCCAGCCAGGATATGAGACCCTTAACGTTGTGCTTGTGCATGGACAGCAGCGCAAGACCGCAGGTATAACTGCTGGCAAGCAAGATAAACGTGCTTGTTATAATTCCGCCCATTTGAAACAGGTCTGCAGGTCCCGGACCGCCGTCCGTATTTTGCTGCAGCACGATATAGGTGGCAAAAAGCGTTCCGAATATAATGACATCGGTCATCAGATAAATCCAGAAACCGAACGTTCGCACTTCCTCCATATCCGGATGACCATGATGTTCATCATGCGCGTGAGCTTGCAATATTTGTTCTGATGTTTGGGACTCAGCCATTAGATACTCACCTTCCTTATGGCAGCTTCTGTTCGCTCGATTTCATCAACCGGAATATAATAATCCGTATCATAGTTAAAGGAATGGTACACCAAACAGCCAACAACGCCTGCCAATCCGGTATATATGAATCCGGTCCAATCGAATATGAAACCAAAGCCTGCTATAAACCAGAAAGCCGACATGACAATCGGGACTCCGGAATTTTTAGGCATATGAATCGGCTCCAGCTTCTGCTTAATGGCTTGATGCGCCCCTGCGGATTGTTTCTGCTCCCACCATTCATCTTGACGGGATGCATTCGGCAGAACGGCAAAGTTATAGACCGGTGCCGGCGACGGAATGGACCATTCCAGCGTGCGGCCGTTCCACGGATCGCCCGTGGTGTCCCGGTTCTTGGCCTGGTGCTTGAATCCATCCACGATCTGCCAAACCTGAAACAGAAAAGCAATGGCCATCAGCACGGCACCGATCGTGGACACCAGGTTCAGCTCCCACCAGCCTTTATCCCAGCTGTAAGTAACCACCCGGCGGGTCATTCCCATCAGGCCGAGCACATACTGCGGCATAAAGCAGCAATAGAACCCGATGTTCCAGAACCAGAACGCCCATTTTCCGATGCGTTCGTTCAGTGTGAAACCGAACATTTTCGGCCACCAATAATACAATCCGGCAAAGTACCCGAATACAACGCCCCCGATGATCACCTGATGGAAATGTGCCACCAGGAAGTAACTGTTATGGAACTGAAAATCCGCCGGAGCTACGGATAACAGAACGCCGGTCAAACCGCCGACAATAAAACATGGAATGAATCCAATCGTCCATAACATTGGCGTTTCGAATGTGATTCTCCCCCGGAACATGGTAAACAGCCAGTTGAACACCTTCACGCCGGTAGGGATTGCAATCAGCATGGTTGTCAAGGCAAAGAACGCATTGACGTCCGCGCCCGATCCCATCGTAAAGAAGTGGTGGGCCCATACCAGGAAGGACAGGACGCTGATGATCATCATGGCCCATACCATGGACTTGTAGCCAAACAGCTTTTTCTTCGAGAACGTGGATACGATCTCTGAGAATATCCCGAATGCCGGCAGAACGATGATATACACCTCAGGGTGTCCCCACATCCAGATCAGGTTGATATACATCATCGGGTTCCCGCCGCCGTCAAGCGTGAAAAAATGAGCCCCGGCATAACGATCCAGAAACAGCAGCGCAAGCGTCGCGGTCAGAATCGGAAACGAGAAGATAATCGCGATGCAGCTGGATAGCACCGACCAGGAAAACATCGGCATTTTCATAAGTTTCATGCCCGGTGCCCGCATTTTCAGAATCGTCACCAGGAAGTTGATCCCGGTCATCAAGCTGCCGAGCCCCGAGATTTGGATTCCCCATATATAGAAGTCCTGCCCCACGCCCGGATTGTACATGGTACCCGAATACGGCGGATACGCAAGCCAGCCGGCATCCGGCGAGCCTCCGATGACAAACGACAGGTTAAACAGCATCGCCCCTGAGAAGAACAGCCAGAAGCTGAGCGAATTCAGGAACGGGTAGGCTACGTCTCTCGCGCCGAGCTGCAGCGGCACCATGATGTTGAACAAACCGAACATGAACGGCATGGCCATGAACAGAATCATGATAACTCCATGCGTAGTGAAAATCTGGTTATAATGATCCGGCGGCAAAAAATTAAGCTCCGGCATGGCCAGCTGCGCCCTCATTAAAAGCGCATCCACTCCGCCCCGAAACAGCATCAGGAAGGCAGCCAATATGTACATAATGCCGATCTTTTTGTGGTCAACGGTTGTCAGCCATTCCCGCCATAACCACTTCCACTTCTTGAAGTACGTCAAGCCGCTTACAGTGGCGATCAAGGTTAGCACGATGGTGACATCCGCCCCATAGATTAACGGATCGCCCGTTACAAAAAACTCGGAAGCAAACTCTTTTATTTTTTCCCACATTAGAAGCTCTCTCCTTACCTAGTCACCTGGTCCTCGAATTCGAAGTTTTGCGTGTTTTTCCATGACAAGCCATGGTTGTGAGAAGCGGCATATTTGGTCACCGTCATCTCGAACAGACCTTCCGGAAATGCGGAATACGATTGAACCTCAGATGTGGACGGCTCTCTCAGCTGTTTATAGCCTTCCAAAGTCAGCTTGGGCGAATCGGTCTTGACCTCCTCCACCCATGCGTCAAACTCCTCCTTGGACGTGGCCTCCACATCAAAATACATCTTGGCGAAATCCGTGCCTGTAAAGTTGGCTCCGGAGCCCCAATACTCCCCTACCTCATCGGCCTGCAAATACAGCGTCATCGCCATGCCCGACATGGCGTACATCTGACCGCCCAGCTGCGGTATCCAGAACGAATTCATCGGCGAATCCGCCGTAATTTCGAAGCGGATGGGCACATCCTCCGGAATCTTCAACTCATTCACCGACGCTATGCCCTGCTCGGGATACTGAAACAGCCATTTCCAGTTCAGGGACGTTACCTGCACCGTAAGCGGTTTCTCGCTGGAGGCGATCGGTTTCGACGGCTCCAGGTCATACGTTGCTTTTACCGTGATAATGGCCAGCATCAATATGATGAGCACGGGAATTCCCCACCAGATCAGCTCCAGCTTCGTGCTATGCTCCCATTCCGGCGTATACGCTGCTTTTCTTCCTTTTTTATCCCGATACCGCCAGATGATGACGGCAGTCAGAATCAATACCGGAACGATGACGATGCAGCACAGCAGGGTCGAAATAATCATCAAATCGCGCTGCTGCTCCGCAATGGGCCCTTTCGGGTTCAGAACAATGATATTCTCGCTGCATCCGGTCATCGCCAGCAGCATGATGGACAGCAAAAAAACCAATCCCATCCATCGAAGTGCTCTCGGTCGTTTCATTACATTCAGCTCCAATCTCTGCTCACTTGTCGTGACTTACTTTAGTGGAGAAGACATTCGGTGTCACCAGCCGTTCGTTCACTAAAAATACAGGCCAAGTTCAATTTTCTGTAACAAATTTCATATACAAGTCCGAATTTCAATCTCATCAACTCATCGTCTCTTCCACGTACGGATCGCAAAAACAGAAAGCAAACTAAAAAGCAAGGTGGCGAGCACGTTGTGAATCAGGCTTGCAAAAATATAGACATGGCTGTTGTTCATCGCAAGTGTCAGCCACGCTCCGCTCAGAATCTGCGCGAGCACCACGAGATTGAGACCAACTGCCAGCGCTGTCAGGCCTGTTGAGCGCTCCCTGATCTCGTATCTTCTTACGGCTAGAAACAGAATGATCAACAAAAGCAGTAGAATCGCAGCAGCAACACGATGAAGAAAGACGATGCCCGAGGCGCCTCCCAGATAGGGGATAACTTGGCCATTGCACAGTGGCCAGCCTATACAACCGGCCTCCGACTCGGTATGCCGGATATAGGCGCCAAGATACACCACACCGCAGCAATACAGCCAGATCCCCCAGCCCAGATAACGAATAGATCGCGGAACCCTGGCATTGGAACGGTAATCGTATGGGCTTGTGCCATACATCCATACCACCAGCAGCATGCTGCTGGCCACCGCAAATAAAGAGATTCCGAAATGAAGAGCCATGACCGCTGGCTGCTGTGGCCACATGACGGCCGCGGCCCCCATCAGTGCCTGGATCACGGTGAAGAATAAGGTGCCACCGGCATAATAACGCGCTTCCTTATGGCCCCCGTAATATTTCCGGATCACGATATACGTGACAAGAACGAGGATGCCGACCACCCCGGTTATCATCCGGTGCGAATATTCAATCATGGATTCGAGTGTATATGCCGGGATGAATTTCCCGTTGCACAGCGGCCAATCATCGCCGCAGCCGCGACCGGAACCGGTCTTGGTTACAAGCGCCCCTGCCAGCAAAACGAAGAACATGCCGATAAAAGATGACCATGCCAGCATGCGGTGCCGTGATGTTATTGCGTACAATATAATCCACCTCTTGTGTCTGAATTTAAGCTGGAGCAAGATCCGTTTTATGACCTGTCCCATTGCACAGAATAAAGAGTTGTCGGCCATTCGTGACCATCCATTATGGGCCTTTTTCTGCCATCCGCTTCACGTAGTTGACAAAAAAAAGAAACGCCCTAAGGCGCTCTTAGTCTGAATCGTTGTTACGTTATCCATCATTCGTTCTTTGATACAGTGCCAGCAACAAAATCATTCCGATAATGCAGGCCGTTCCCGCCCACTGAAAAACGCCAAAAGGCTCTTTCAACCAAAAAACGGTGGTTAGCACAGCCGCCAAGGGCTCGAGCGTTCCAAGCAAACTTGTTTCTTTGGGCGAAAGGCTCTGCAGACTTTCGATGTAGAACCAAAATGCAATCATCGTGCCAAAAACGATCACGAAGACTAGATATAAATAGGCCTCTGATTGCAAGCCGGCCAGATTTATTTTCCATGGCGGATGAAACCAAGCAAGAGCACTTCCTCCAATCAACATAGCCCATCCAACAATAACAAGGGAATCGTATTGTTCAAGTAGAGGAACTGCATATATCGTGTAAAAGGCCAACGCAATTCCGGATAGAACCCCCCACACGATCGCAGGTGTCGGCACGGAAAGCTGCGTGACGGAGCCATTGGACAGCAACAAGAAACAACCTAATAAAGCTAGCAAAGCCGTAATCATATCTTGCCTGCTCAGCAGCTTTCGTTCCCTTATAGCAAGGTATACGATGATCATGACAGGTGCTAAATACTGCAATAGCGTCGCAACCGCAGAATTCCCATGCTTTATCGATGCTAGATAGGTATACTGAACCGTTAGCATGCCAAGTAATCCGAAAACCATCAATTGCATCGCTGTTTTGCCATTCTTCCAAATCTTCCATATCTGGGATCGGTCCTTGACGAAAAACTGTATGCTCAACAGCAAAATTCCGGCTAAGCATAGACGTGTCGTCACCAGCCAATTTAGATCTATAGCGTACTGCTGCATGAGCTTTTGCGCTACGGTTCCTCCTATTCCCCAACATAATGCGCCGATGATGACAAGACCTAATCCGGTTCTCCGTGCAGGTGTTCCCATGTTGATGTCCCCATTCAAAATATCATAATATTGATATTGTAAAGGTTGATCAACAGATGGGATATAAAAATATAAGTATATTGAGGTGTCTTCTTGCAGCACAAAGAGATCAAAATCGATGCGGGCAGCTTAAGAGAGCTTACGGACCATCGTACCGTTGTACTTCCTCTTGCCTGCTATGAAACGGTCATTAAGCAAAACATACACGGTCACATACCTCTTCATTGGCATACCGAGTTACAGTTTGTTTATGTTGTTCAAGGAACAGCGGTCTTTCGGATCAACGAAGTCCAGCAGGTGGTCAAACAAGGCGAAGGCATATTTATCAACAGCGGGAGCTTGCATATGGCCGAGGATGAGCATCATTCAGGCTCTGTTTACATTTGTTTGAATGTGTCGCCTTCGTTTGTCCTGCCCCAAGAATTATATACGACCTATAGTATATCCATATATCCATGCAACCAATCTGCCTTTTCTGTTCCTTGCCCCCTCCGAACCATGGGCTCTCCGTATTTTAAGTTACGATTGAGGCGATCAACACATGTATCAAGTTGCAATCGCCGTATTATGAAATCCATATCGTTGAACATCTGGCTTCCATATGGAGAAACTTCATGCAGAATGGAATGGTACTGGAGTACAATCAGGCCGAAACAAGAAAGAATCAGCGCATGAAGGAAATGCTGAACTGGCTCCATATGCATTATGCGGAGAAAATCAAATTGGAGGATATCGCAAAAGCGGGGAACTTGAGCCGCTCCGAAACGTGCCGTTATTTCAAGCAAATCCTCAACACATCGCCAATGCAGTATGTGATCGATTATCGGATCAAACAAAGTCTCGTGCTGCTTCACGATCCTGAATCGAGCGTGACAGATGTCGGTTATCGGGTCGGTTTTAACAGCACAAGCTATTTTATAGACAAGTTTCGAGATGCCATGAACATGACGCCCTTAACGTACAAGAACCAAGTGCCTCGACAGAAGGATATCAGCCCGTAAATATAGGGTCATGCTGACTTGGTCAGTACTTCCCATCTGAATTTGCTTCCTTATTTAACATTTCAACCTGTCTATGAAAAAAAGCCAGAAAGCTTCCGGCTCCTTCCGTCGCCCGTATATTCTTCGGTCCCCCACCGCACTTTCAATACATCATCTGGCTACTGTTTTCTTTATATAAACAAAAAATGCATCTATTGCATATTGATCAGTTGCCAAAAGAACATACGTTCGGTATATAATAAAAAGGAGTCTAGCGAGGCACAACGTGAAGCCAATCCGATCGGTTCCCCTCTGTCGCTGTAAACCGTGGGAGAGCTTCATATTCAGATGCGGGTGCGGAGCGAGACTAGAAGATCTACACCAACGAAGCGAGGTATAATACTATGAATCTTAACCCAAACGCTGTTAACTATGCCCATCAAACCGGACACGATAGCGGGGAAACCCGTCAGCTTCTGCAATCGCTGCTATGGAACAGGCATGACCTGCCCTCTCTGGAGCACAGCCGTCTCTACCAGCATCAAGAGGGATTCACGCTCACCGGAACGGTTGTAGCCAGTCTGGATACCCAGCCCCTCCATTGCTCCTATGAAGTCGAAACAACAAGCAGTTGGAAGACCCGTGAGGTTCGGATTTACCTCTCTAATGGCACCGAGGAACAGTCCCTTCACCTGAAACAGGATGAGGACAACCGCTGGTGGAGCAGCGGCACAGAATTATCGTCATTTGCGGGAATGAATGACATTGATCTCGGGATCACCCCGTCCACCAACACGCTCCCGATCCGGCGTCTGCAGCTGAAACCGGGGGAGAGTGCGTTCATGATCGCTGTCTGGATTCAGTTCCCAAGTCTGACCGTCAGCCCTCTTCCTCAACGATATACGCGTACGGGTGAATGCTCCTACCGTTATGAGAGCAACAACGGGGCCTATCAAGCGGATCTGGAGGTCGACGAGCACGGGCTTGCCACGAAATATGCGGACGTTTGGAGCCGAACCCGCTGAATAAACTCCGGCGGAGTTTGGATGCCGAGGATGACCTGCCCCTTATTTTGCCGGATCGGGTAAAATAACTTTTACGCGTTCCCCATCCTGCCTTCAACATGACAAATATCCCCTGCGCGGTCTGGCTTGACCTTGCAGGGGATTTTTATACTTCTTACCTCTGGCTTCTTACCTCTGGCTTTTTTTTGCTTCTTATCTCTTAGATCACGGCTTTATGTGTTCATGCTTCTTGCTTCTTGCTTCTTGCTTCTTGCTTCTTGCTTCTTGCGTCTTGCTTCTTGCTTCTGCTCCCTGCTCCATGCTTACTGCTGATTCTACCCTCTTGCTTCATCCTTCCTGCCCTGACTTTCCAATCAATGCGGGACAAATACAAGCTGCAGCACAAACAGCACGGCAAAAATATACATCAGCGGATGAACTGCCTTCCACTTGCCTTTCACGATTTTCATGAGCGGGTAGGAAATAAAACCGAGCGCAATTCCGGTCGCGATGCTGGATGTAAGCGGCATGGTCAAGATGACCAGAAACGCAGGGAACGCTTCGTCAAAATCATTCCACCGGATGTGCTGGACATTGCTCATCATCAGGCACCCTACGACGATGAGTGAAGGCGCCGTAATGGCAGATAGTCCGGCCACCGCTCCAATCAGCGGACTGAAGAAGGCCGCAACCACAAACAATCCGGCAACCACAACCGCTGTCAGGCCTGTACGCCCACCTGCGCCGACCCCTGCAGCGGATTCAATGTACGCGGTTGTCGGGCTTGTGCCAACCATGGATCCCGCTACCGTTGCCACCGAATCAGAGAACATGGCACGCTCGGCTCGGGGCAGCTTGTTATCCTTCATCAGCCCCGCCTGCTCCGCAACACCGACAACCGTACCAGTGGTATCGAACAATGTCACAAGCAGGAACGAGAACACAACGGCGTAAAGCCCGTGCCTGATCACATCCGAGGCTGCCGTAATCGGATTCCATACCAGAATGCCCTCCGGCAGTGTAGGAACAGACATAATGCCACTCGTAAAGGACAGCATACCGGCAAAATAAGCAATAATTCCGGTAATGATCATACCGATAAAGAGGGCACCCTTCACATCCCGGGACAGCAATACAAGTGTAACCGCCAGCCCGACCAAAGCGAGCACCACCGAGGGCTGATGCAAATCGCCAAGGGCTACCAGATTATCCGGATGCGCCGTAATAATGCCGCTCATCCTGAGACCTATAAAAGCAATGAACAGGCCGATTCCGACCGTGATTGCATGCTTGAGATTCGCAGGGATCATCTCGATCAGCCTGCGCCGAAGTGAGGTCATCGACAACAGCAGAAACAGAATACCCGCGATGAAAACGGCGGAGAAAGCTTCAATATACCCAAGTCCGGCATGTCCTTGAACGACAGAGTAGGTGAAATAGGCATTTAATCCCATCCCTGGCGCTACAGCTATCGGGTAACGGGCTACGAGCCCCATCAGCAGTGTACCGATGACAGCGGCTATAATCGTAGCCGTGAAGCTTTGTTCAAATGGCACGCCCGCTTGTGATAATATCAGCGGATTCACAACGGTCACATAAGCCATCGTGAAAAATGTCGTGGTCCCGGCAACAACTTCTGTCTTAACCGAGGTACCGTTAGCTTTTAAATCAAACACAACATATCCTCCATTCATGATGCATGGACCAGCCAAAGAGTCTGGACCTTTTGGTAAGTTGCATGATGTTTGTTATACTCAAAACACAATAGGTGTTTACTCTATATCCTCGATTGGTACGCTATTTTCAGGTAGGCGTAAGCCACATCGATTACAGGAGGCCATAGACTATGTGCGGACGCTTTACACTCACCGTGACGTGGGAAGAGCTTATGACCAGGTATCTTATCGATCCCGAGTCGGTATCTCCCTTTCACATTCCCCGATACAACATTGCTCCAACCCAAATGGTAACGGCCATCATCAATGACGGCAGCACCAACCGAATCGGACAACTGCAATGGGGGCTTGTCCCGTCCTGGGCCAAGGATTCCTCCACAGGCGCCAAAATGATCAACGCACGCAGCGAAACACTGGAGGAGAAGCCTGCTTATAGGATGCCCTTTTATCGGAAAAGATGCCTAATTCCCGCAGACGGTTTTTACGAATGGCAAAAAAACGAGAATGGCAAACAGCCCTTTCGCATCGGCTTGAGAAGCGGTGATTTATTCAGCATGGCAGGTCTGTATGACATCTGGATCACCCCCAGCGGAGAAAAACTGAGCACCTGCACCGTCATCACCACCGAGCCCAACACACTCATGGAGCCCATCCATAACCGGATGCCGGTTATTCTCAGACCCGAGGACGAGGCATTATGGCTGGAACGGACGACAGCTGCAAGTGAGCGTAACCCCTCCAACCTGCAATCTCTCAAAGAGCTTCTGAAGCCTTATCCCGCTCAGGATATGCAAGCCGTACCAGTTAGCACAACGGTCAATTCCGTCAAAAATGATACGGAGGACTGTATCCGCTCCATTACTCGCAGCTAAGTCAGCCTGAACGCAAAAAACCTTTGCCTATCCTCCTGTCTCCTCGCGACATTGCCTGGGCAATGATTCAATCGCCTGTGCCTGGATCCATACAACCCAGTCGTCATTCAGAATTGCTTGCAGAATTATCATTCCTGTTTCAACAACATTTAAGCCCCTGCTCATAAGGAGAAGAGTACTCCAGAGAGGGGCTTCTTCTATGCTTGTAAAACCTTGATGTCATCCAATGGTTTAACGAAACATTCCCCACAGCTTGATCAGATGGAATGTATTGTTCGGGTCAATACGCTGTGCAAGCACGAATTGCACCATTTGCTGCTCCTGCGTTGAACTCAGCTTCTCATTCAGTATGCCGCTGGCGGTTCGGACCAATTGATGCACCTTGGTACTGTTTTGAAGATCGGCTTTGGTCAATCCTTGGGTGAGTCCCTTGATTTTCTCCTTGATTGCCGGGTTTTTCATTTTAAGTTTAATCCGCTCCACCAGCTGCGGACTAATCCCGTACTGCTGATAACCCAATGTTGAAGCACCTCCAGTCATAAATGCTGTCACCTTTTTTGATTATATGACGAAGGTCTGTCCATTGTGCCAACAGATTACACGCCGCTAATCCATGATATCGCCCTGAAAAATCTTCTCCTGCTGCAAAAATTCACGCAAAGGCTCATACTCGGGTGACGTCCAGAAGGCAGTGTCACTGACCAGAGCAGCGGCATCACCTCTGGCTTCTTCCACTACTTTGAAGTCGGCCACCATGTCGGCCAGCCGGAATTCCGGCAGCCCGCTCTGCTTCGTACCGAAAAAGTCGCCAGGGCCGCGCAGCTCCAAATCTCGCCGGGATACCTCAAAGCCGTCCTCGGTTTCGGTCATCACCTGCATGCGCTCCTGTCCTACCTCCGACTTCGGATCGGCCACAAGAACGCAATAGGAAGCATGCTGTCCCCGGCCTACCCGCCCGCGCAGCTGGTGCAGCTGCGACAGGCCGAAGCGGTCCGCATCCATAATGATCATCAGCGTTGCATTCGGCACATCCACCCCAACCTCAACTACCGTTGTAGAGATGAGCAGCTGCACTTCATTGCTGTAGAACTGGCGCATGACTTCATCCTTCTCGGCAGGCGTCATTCGGCCGTGCAGGAGTCCGACAGCATACTTGGGAAAGGCCTGCTGCATCTGAACATGCAGGTCAATCGCGTTCTGAACATCCAGCTTGTCCGACTCCTCAATCAATGGAGCGATCAGGTATGCCTGCCGTCCCTGGTCTACTTCCCGGGAAATAAATCCGAGCACACGCTCCATGAGCTCGTGTTTGACCCAATAAGTTGTGATCGGAATACGCCCTTTCGGCCGCTCCGACAGGGTGGATACATCCATATCCCCAAAAGCGGTAATCGCCAGCGTCCGCGGAATCGGAGTTGCCGTCATCGTCAGCACATCCGGGTTATAACCCTTACGCCGGAGCACGCTCCGCTGATTCACGCCGAAGCGATGCTGTTCGTCCGTCACAACGAGCCCAAGCTCACGGAAGTACACATCATCCTGAATAAGGGCATGTGTGCCCACCACAACGTCTATCAGCCCCATCTGCAGGGAAGCCAGCAAGTCCTTGCGCTTCTTCCCCGTAACGCTGCCTGTCAGCAGACCCACGGTAATTCCAAAGGGTTCAAACAGCTTCTGCAAGGAACGCATATGCTGTTCCGCAAGAATTTCCGTCGGCACCATCAAGGCACCTTGAAAGCCCGAACGCACCGTTGTAAACAGGGCAATGGCAGCTACAATCGTTTTTCCCGAGCCCACATCCCCTTGAAGCAAACGATTCATGCAGTAGGGGGAGCGCATATCGTGCAAAATCTCCAGCTCCACCTTCTTCTGCGCATCGGTAAGTTCAAACGGGAAGCTGCGCACAAACTCCCGAATGGTTGCATTGTCAGCCGTATGTACAACACCGTCCATCCGCCCCCGGTTTAGTGCGCGGAACGCCTGCATCTTCAGCTGGAACAGAAAGAGCTCTTCATACACCATCCGGCGTCGCCCTTCCTGACCTTCCCTGGAATCCACAGGCTGATGAATCGTCAAGATAGCCCCTTTACGGGGCATCAGATCATACTTTCGAAGCAAAAATTGCGGCAGAATCTCGGGAATCATCTCCCCGTACTGCTCCAAAGCCTGTCCCATCGTTTTTCGGATCCAGGATTGCGTAATCTTCCCACCGATGGAGTAGACCGGCTGCAGCGTCCCGCTGCGGAAGGCCCCTTTATCCGGGAACTCCGATTCGGATACCGTAAGCTGCATTCTCCGTTGATCCCACTTGCCCGTCAGCACGATCTCCCGGCCAGCCGTCAGCTGATCCTTGAGAAAATGCCGGTTGAACCAAGTCGCAGTGAACATCCAATTCTCTGCGAGCATTTTGCAGGTTAGACGGGATTTCCCACCATAACGCTGCAATACAGGCACACTGGCGATCTTCGCTTGAATGGTGATTCTGTCTCCGTCTTTCACTTCACTTAAGGACCGGAGCCGGTAATCCTCATACCGGAAGGGGTAATATTCCAATAAATCCTTAACCGTAGAGACGCCAAAGGCGTGAAGCTCCCCTTCTTTCAGGGCGCTCACGCCGTTGATCTGTCTGACGGATATTTGATCGAGTTTGAGACTCATATCATCTACCTCACTTAAGCAGGCCATATATATGCTGCAATGGTTCCCGGTCCAACATGCGTACCGATAACCGGACCGATCTCGGAGAACACCGTTTCCTCAATCGTAAACACAGCGGACAGCTGCTGCAGAAAATCCTCAACCTGAGCAGGGTCAGCTGTATGACCCACAGCCACTTTAATATTTTTTACGCCGGATAAATCCTGTTGAAACAGCTCAATGATTTTGGCGGTTGCTTTCTTGCGTCCGCGCACCTTGTCTACCGGGAAAATGATTCCTTCACCATCAATGGACAGGATAGGTTTAATGTTGAGCAACGTGCCCAGCACTGCCGAAGCTTTACCGATCCGCCCACCCTTCTGCAAATATTCCAGCGTGTCTACCAGGAAGTAGAGACGGCGCTTAGAACGAAGATCTTCCATGGATAAAATAATATCTGAAGCAGCAGCTCCCTCTTGAGCGAGCTTGGCTGCATGAACAACAAATAATCCGAAACCGTAGGAAGCTGATTTGGAATCCCACACGGTAATATCCGCTTCACCTTCCATAAGAGAAGTTGCAAGCAATGCGGACTGATACGTCCCACTCAAGCCCGATGAGATGTGAATCGACACGATGGAGCAGCCTGGATGCTGTTCCAGGATGGACTCATACACGGCTACAAAATCTGCGGGAGATGGCTGGGAGGTCGTTGGAAGCTGTGGCGATTGTACCAGCTTGGTGTAGAACTCGCCTGGCGTAATTTCGACTCCGTCCAAATACGTATCTTCCCCAAACATAAGTCTCAGCGGCACGATATGAATGTTGTGTTGCTTCGCCAGGTCTGCCGGAATATCCGCTGTGCTGTCTGTCACAATAACGGTCTTATTCACCGGAACCCCTCCTAAAAATATACCCTGCATAATGTTGAATCCTCTATACACGTACACATACTTCCCTATTTCTTGAATCAGGACTCCACAGAGAACAGATAAGAATAAATCGGCTGTCCGCCATAGTGTACTTCAACTTCTGCGTTCGGGTAGTGCTCCCCTAGCCAGTCGGTCAGGGCGTTGGTCGATTCCTCGGTTGCATCCGCTCCGGTAAGAAGCGTGACAATCTCGTCGCCGGATTCCAGCATTTTGCCAAGTAAATCCTGCGAGGTTGTAATCAGATCCGCATTGGCTGCAACAATGTTGGAATTGCGAATTCCGATAAACTGGCCTGCCTTGATCTCCAGATCATCAATCGTGGTATCCCGAACCGCATAGGTCACTTGACCGGATTGAACACGGGTGATGGCGTCCAGCATGCTGTCCGTATTCATGTCCGCACTTTCGTCCTCCTGGAATGCGAAAGCTGCCGCCATCCCCTGCGGAATCGTCTTGCTCGGAATAACCGTCACGCTGCGCTCGCCTTCAAGAAGCTCCCGAGCCTGCTGGGCAGCCAGCACGATGTTTGAGTTATTCGGAAGAATGAACACTTGCTGAGCCGAGATCGAAGAAATCGCATTGACAAAATCCTCCGTGCTCGGGTTCATTGTCTGTCCGCCGGAGAGAACGACGTCAACGCCCAAGCTTTTGAAAATATCGGAAATGCCTTCCCCTGACGATACCGCAATGAAACCATAAGGTGCAATTTCGTCCGCAGGAGGAACAGCCGGCGCTTCCGGCGTTACATGCTCTGCCGGGATATCCGCAAACAGCTCTGGCATCGGTGCAATATCCATCCCTGTTGTCAGAAGATCACGATGCTGCTCACGCATATTCAAAATGTGAATCTGAGTGATTTCTCCATACTGAAGCGCCAAATTCAACACTTCGCCCGGAGCTTTGGAATGCACATGCACTTTGATCGTTTCGTCATCGGAAATGACAATGATGGAATCTCCGTTCACTGCAAGCGCTTTCCGGAAATAATCTTCATCGAATTCCGCGCCTGCTCCCTCTCCAAGCTGTCTGTTAATAAAGAATTCCATATCATATAAAAATTCAATGTCCTCTGTGGACAGTCTGGACTGGGCTGAAGCCGGAGCTTGAACCGCAGAGAAGTCAGGGACCGCATGGGAGACCGGTGCTGTATTGCTCTGTTCGGCTTGTCCTTCCGACACAGCATATGATCCGGAGGGGACGTCTTGTCTGAGTGCCTGCAAGAAACCTTCGTAAATGTATACCAGGCCTTGACCGCCCGAATCCACGACACCAACCTGTTTCAGAACAGGGAGCATATCCGGTGTCTGGGAGAGCGTTTCCTTCGCTTTCGCCAGCACCTGCTCCATCAGCTCAACAACATCGTTGCTGCGGCGGGAGAAATAGACTGCATGTTTAGCCGCTTCCTTTGCTACCGTAAGGATGGTGCCTTCTACGGGCTTTACAACCGCTTTGTAAGCAGCTTCCACGCCTGTCTGGAGCGCAGCAGCAAATTGATGGGTATTAAGTTCTGTATATGGTGCTGCATACCGGCTGAAACCGCGGAACAACTGGGATAAAATAACCCCTGAGTTCCCTCTGGCTCCCATTAGAAGCCCCTTGGACAGCACACCGGCACTATGTCCGACGGATTCCGAGTGCTTACTCTTCAGTTCTGCAACGCCTGCAGTCATCGTCAAATTCATGTTTGTCCCCGTGTCGCCATCCGGCACCGGGAAAACATTCAGGGAATTGACGTGTTCTGCATGCTGCTGCAGCTGCTCCGCTCCGGCTAGGACCATCGCGGTAAATTCTGTTCCATTCAAAGAACGCTTACTCAATGAGAATTCCCCTTCCTGGCTTGATACCCATAACACTTCTTTTCGTAAATTTCATTATCTATTTCATAGCTTATAGCTGACGAAATGCCCAAACGGTAAATAATAGACTTGCCATGATTAAATCGATCATAACATCTTGATGGGCTACCCTCTCGTCCTCTACGTCTGCCGGCGTTCCCAAGCATCTTGAGAGCCATGCCGACTAGCCCACAATATATTTCTTCGGAAATATTATGGACTAATCAACATTGTACTATAAGAAGAAAGAGAAATAAATGTTTTTAGGATAGTTGACGGAGCAATTTTTACTGTGATATTATATTTAAGTATTGTTTTATGCAGGGTTAGGTACAAGGAGGTGTAATGAATGGCTCGCAAATGTTATGTAACTGGCAAGAAACCAAGCAGTGGTAACCACGTTTCTCACGCTAACAATCACAACAAGCGTTCTTGGGGTGTCAACGTTCAAAAGGTTCGCATTTTGGTGGATGGCAAGCCAAAACGTGTATACGTCAGCACTCGTGCTTTGAAATCCGGTAAAGTGACTCGCGTATAATCATCTCGTGTTATATGAAGAAAAACTTCTTAATCTCCAGGCACCGTTTGTGGGCTATCCGGGACAAGGAAGTTTTTCTTGCGTTTAGATACATATTCTTCTCCTAAACAAAAAGCACCTTGAGCGGATAGCAGGTGCTTTTTTTATTTAGATATAAGAAAAATGAACGAGCAAAACTCCCGCTTTCTTATATCGCAAGAAAACTTCCGGTCGAACGCGGTCTGTCTTCGATAAGTACGTCGCTAGACACTCTTCTTTTGATATAAGAAAGCGAAGGAGACATCGCGCTTGGCTTACTTATACCGCAAGAGAAACTTCCGCACGAGATGCGGTATCTCCTCCATGCGCGGATCGGAGTGTTCTTGCCTCTTTCCCTAGAACCGGCAAGGCGGTGCCAGTCCCGGGCGGAGGTTTTGTTACGCCGGGACAAGCTGTCAGCTCTTGTGAAACGTATTTAAGATCGCCTTCACAAAACCTCCCAGAAACTTCGGCAGCTTGAACGTATAGAATTTCATGTCTCACCCTCCCCATCATTCTCATGCCTTCCTAGATTATGTTATGCACCAAGCCCATAGATGTGAACACAGACAAAAAAGGCTACATGAGAACCCTGCTCATGTAACCATATTTATGCGGGAAAACCCCGCCCTATGCATCCCTTGCTCACGTTCCGGTCAAGATGTTACGCTGTTTCGAATATTTGCGATGGCTGCTGCGCGATCCGGCTTGCCGAATACCGCGCTTCCCGCCACCAGGACATCAGCTCCTGCTTCCACCACAAGGGGCGCTGTCTCCGCTGTAATGCCTCCATCCACTTCAATATGGATATTGGGGAAGTCAGAGCTTGAAATCCATTCACGGAGCTGTGATATCTTGTTAACGGTCCGCTCGATAAAAGCTTGTCCGCCAAATCCAGGGTTTACAGTCATGACCAGCACCAGATCCAAATCAGGAAGCACCTCCTGCAGCACATGGGCCGGCGTGGCCGGATTGATCGCAACGCCTGCCTTTACGCCATGCTCCTTAATAAGATGGATCACACGATGAAGATGCGGACAGGTCTCGGCATGAACCGTAATCAGGTCAGCTCCTGCCTTTACGAAATCCGCTATATAAAGCTCCGGCTGCTCGATCATCAGATGCACGTCAAGCGTCAGGCTCGTGTGCGGTCTGATCGCTTGGACGATAGGCGGACCCAGCGTAATATTAGGCACGAAGTGACCGTCCATCACGTCCACATGAATCCAATCGGCTCCGCCGGCCTCGGCATCCTTAATTTCTTGTCCCAGCTTGGCAAAATCAGCTGACAGTATGGATGGGGCAATTTTTATCATAGTTTCAGTACCTCCGCTTCTTGTCTTTCATTTCTGCAAAAAACTCCACATAATGCTCGTAGCGGCTGGCTAGAATGATTCCATCCTCTTTGGCTTGAATCACCCGGCAGCCCGGCTCATGCAGATGACTGCAGCCTCTGAATTTGCAGTTGTCGGCATAAAGAGCAAACTCCCTGAAACAGGTCGAAAGCTCCTCGACGCCCAGCTCCAAAAAGTCCAATTGGCTAAAGCCCGGTGTATCGGCAACGTACCCGCCGTTATCAAGCTCGATCAGCTCGACATGACGCGTCGTATGCCGACCCCGGCCAAGACGCAAACTGATTTCACTGGTCTCCAGCGTGAGGCCGGGCATCAGCGCATTAAGCAAAGACGACTTCCCGACACCGGATTGACCGGAGAATACGCTAATATGGCCCGCCAAGCGATCCTTTACCTGTTCGGTGCCTGTACCTTCGACCGAGCTGGTAATCATCACTTACGTAGCCTATTTGCTCGTACTGGCGCTTGACCTGCTCCAGTATATCGTCCGAGGCATCCGCAAGATCCTGCTTCGTCAAACAGATCAACGCTTCAAGACCGGCATGCTCAATATGTACCA
The DNA here is from genome assembly GCF_000193415.1 of Paenibacillus vortex V453. Taxonomy (NCBI): domain Bacteria; kingdom Bacillati; phylum Bacillota; class Bacilli; order Caryophanales; family Paenibacillaceae; genus Paenibacillus; species Paenibacillus vortex. Next base: position 117,382 of record NZ_ADHJ01000018.1, on the reverse strand, counting down.
GGAACTTGTCCAGCAGGTGCAAGCTCAGGTCCGGTTCTTTAACCGAAAACAACAGCACCGCCAAGTCGACATTAGCGACAGGCGGGCGAATTAATTGGGAAGACCGTGGAAGAATTTCTTCCACGGTCCCTTCCCCATTCTCAGTCAGTGAGTACATAACGTGATCTCCAACGAGCGGAGAGATGCCTTTCTTTTTGAAAATGCCGCGGGCTCTGCATTGAACCGCTGGGTCCTCCCCGGATATAATGTTGCCGTCTTGCAGTGGTTTGACATAGTAATATCCGCTTAGTGCCTTCACGATCAATCCCTCAAGCATATAATAGGCCTCACCTTTCTTGTTGAAATTTTAGTGTTCTCATGACTTGTGTCCTAATCATTATCCTTGTTGCCTCGACCCTTGCCGTTGCCATTATTGCCGGATTCCCAATGATTGGCTGCATCGTCTTCGCCATTGTTACCCTCTTCCCCGTTGCCTTCGTCCGGATTGGTGTCGACCGGCACATCAGGCGGAGCAGGCGGCTCTTCAAAGGTCGGCTGCGGCACGGTTCCGTTCTTGACGTCGCTGTAACTTACGCTGTACGTATCCACCTGGCGGCCATCACGGAATATCATCACCGTGGCATCCTTGTTCGGTGCCAGCAGCAGCTTGACAGGCACCATTTCCGACGTCGTAATGACCTTGTTCACGACTTCCTGGTTTTCTCCCAATGCATCGGTAAAGACCACACGAATCTTGCTTTCTTGGCCCTCCATGCTAGGTGATACCGGCACGCTGTAATTATATTCAAGTGCATCCGATGGATAGCCGGAGCTGACGAACAGCGTGATTTCGGCGCCTGGTGCAACTTGTTGATTGGCCTCATGCGGCCACTGCTCTATTACGATGCCCTTCTTCACTTCAAAGCTGGATCTCTCTTTAATTGGCCCAATCTTAAAACCATTCGACTTCAAAATATTGACGGCGTTCTCCTGCTCTAAACCAACCACGCCCGGCATAGAGACCAAATTTTTGCCCTCGCTTACCGTTAAGGTGATTTCCACCTCATCGGGATTGAATTCTGTTTCAAAATCCGGACTTTGTTTAAAGATCAGACCCTCCGCGACATCATCATTTTTCTGCGAAGATTGTTTAATGGAGATTGGTTTGACTCCCATCTCTTTCAACTCGGCAACGGCCTCATCAAACGTCTTGCCCGAGAGATCCGGCATTTTTTCGAGCGGCTTCTTATCCCCAACCGACAATTGAACCGGAGAACCCTTCTTCAGCATGGTCTCTGCTTCCTTGTTCTGCGCAAAAACAATGCCTTCATCGACATTCGGTTTATATTCCCGGAGGACTTCCTCATCCACCGTCAAACCGCTCGCCTCGAGCTCGCGAATCGCTTCCTCTTCCGTCATGCCTACAACCTGAGGAACCTTAACCTCCGGTACCTCCAGCATGTTGTTCACATACATGACAACACCAGCCATGATACCCAGGAACAGGAGTACCGATCCGATGATAATGGTCGGCTTGACCCATTTTTTCTTCGGTTTACCGGTGGGCTTTTCCTCATATTCCTCATTGTCCGCATCATCGTCCGGGTCATCATGCTGACTGCGCTGCATCGTTTTGAGTGCCGGCATGACCAGGGTTGAATCGGCATCTTCCTCAAACTCCATCTTCGGTTCATTGAGACGCATCGGGTGCAAACACGTCTCTAGGTCGTCCATCATCTCTTCCGCAGACTGGTAGCGCTCCTCCGGATTTTTGCGCATGGATTTCAGAATAATGTTCTCCACGCTTTGAGGGATAAGCGGATTGACCTCTCTCGGCTCATCAAATTCCTCCTGGAGATGCTTCAGAGCAACACTAATCGGGCTCTCGCCCAGAAAAGGAAGACGGGCAGTAAGCATCTGGTATAACACGATACCAAGCGAGTATAAATCCGATTTCTCTCCGGTCACGACGCCCTTGGCGTGCTCCGGTGAGAAATAATGCACAGAGCCCACAACGGAGCCTGTTTGCGTAATCGTTGTCGACGTGACCGCTCTGGCAATCCCAAAGTCGGTTACTTTGACCCTCCCATTGCGGCCAATCAGAATGTTATGCGGTTTGATATCCCTGTGTATGATCTGATTATGATGGGCATGCCCCAGTGCATCACAAATCTGGGTAGCAATCCGCACGGCTTCTTCCACCTGCAGCGGCGCCCGTTCTTTAATGATTTCATTCAAGTTCTGGCCTTCGATATATTCCATGACGATGTAATGCACTTCTTCCTCCTGGCCCACATCATAGATGCTGACCACATTGGAATGCGACAACGAAGCCGCTGATTGTGCCTCGCGCCGGAAACGGCGAATAAATTCCTCGTCGTGCACAAACTGCTGGCGCAGCACTTTGATCGCTACGTTTCGGTTCAGCAAAATATCCTGAGCCTTGTAGACCAGCGCCATGCCACCGCCACCGATGCGTTCAATAATCTTATAACGACCAGCCAATTCATGTCCGATCATGAATCCCACCCCTTTATACGTTGCCCGTCAACCTCTTCATGATGTTCAAACATTGCGACAGTAATGTTGTCCTCACCGCCAGCGAGAAGTGCCAGTTGAAGCAGGCGATCCGCTCTTTCTTCCAGAGGAAGGTCAAGTGAACCCGAAATTTGTCCAATCAGTTCACGGCTGACCCGGTTGCTTAGCCCGTCACTGCAGAGAAGCAGCACTTCGCTTTCTCCTATCGTAACCGGTGTAAGCTCAACCGTCACATCCACATCCGTTCCAAGCGCCCGGCTTAATACATTTTTCCGGGGATGGGTTTCCAGTTGATCTTCCGTAATCTGACCACTTTTATAAAGCTCATTGACCAGTGTGTGATCATCCGTGAGTCGAATCACTTGTCCGGGAATGATTTTGTAGGCCCGACTATCCCCGATATGTCCGATATAACCCTCGGATCCTCGCAGCAGCACCGCTACAATTGTCGTTCCCATATTGTGAAGCCGCTCATCAGACGAGGCTTCCCGATAGATAACTGCGTTAGCATGCAAAATGGCATCCCCCAGCGCAGCCCGAATACTTTCCATGGACATGTCCTGCTCCAGTGAGGACAAATCCTCGGCTACGGTGTCTACCGCAAGCCTGCTGGCGGTGTCACCTGCAAGATGACCTCCCATACCGTCAGCAACCACACCTAAGGTGTAGCCATGCTCCAGTGTGCTAACAAATACCGAATCTTCATTAACAGGACGAACACGTCCCACATGGCTTACATGAACCGTCTTGATCAAATGTTCTCACCTCAACTCCATATGCTTGGCCCGCAGCTGACCGCAAGCGGCAGCGATATCATGGCCTTGTTCACGACGGATGGTCACGTTGACCCCCTTGTCTGCTAACGCACGCTGAAATTTGAAAATGTCGTTTCGCGATGTGCGAACATATTTCCGCTCCGGCACGTGATTAACCGGAATCAGATTGACAAAGCAGTTCATGTCCTTGATGACGTCCGCAAGCTCTTCGGCATGTTCAACCTGATCGTTCACCCCACCGATCAGCGCATACTCAAACGTAATGCGCCGTCCGGTTTTCGCCTGATAATGACGAAGCGATTCAATCACATCATCAAACGGAAAACGACGGTTGACCGGCATCAGCTTCGAGCGCAGTTTATCGTTCGGTGCATGAATGGAGATGGCCAGATTAATCTGGGTATTCTCTTCTGTGAATTTATAAATGTTAGGCACAATGCCACTCGTCGAAACGGTGATGTGGCGCTGGCCGATATTCAGCCCTTTTTCATGGATCATCGTGCGCAGAAACTTCATGGTTGCCTCATAGTTCTCGAACGGCTCGCCTGAACCCATGATCACGATGCTGCTGACACGCTCTCCCGTTTTATCGAGAATCTTCTGCGCCTGAACCACTTGGGCCACGATCTCGCCGGAGGTCAGATTCCGCTTCAAGCCTCCCAAGGTGGATGCACAGAACGTACATCCGATACGGCAGCCCACCTGTGTCGTAACGCAAATGCTGTTACCGTAGTTATGCTTCATAATGACCGTCTCGATGGCATGGTCATCATGCAGGCCGAACAGGAACTTGACCGTTCCGTCCTTGGATTCGAGCTTGGTGATTTCGGACAACGTAACGAAGCTGAACTGCTGCTCCAGCTTGCCGCGGAGCTCCTTGGACAAATTCGTCATTTCCTCGAAGTCATTTACCCGCTTCACGTACAGCCAGTCATAGATCTGGGTTCCGCGAAACGCCGGCTCTCCATTCTCTTGAGCCCATGCTTGTAGTTCTTCCAGTGAATAATCGTATATAAAAGGTTTCATTCTCACCACACCTGTCTAATTTAGAGGATATTCGGAAACATTCTCCTGAAATCCCGCTATTACATTCATATGCATCTCTTTTTTCATTCTTCCTATTCTAACATAAATAAAAGAGACGGTAAAAGAGGAAAACCCGCCGGCACTGGCGGGATACGACTATAGTCATAACAGCAGGACGCCCTAAGAGGACTGTCTGCTGATTCTTGCAATGTAGAAGCCGTCACTATGATAGTGTTGGGGCAGAATCTGAACTCCGCCTCCTCGCAGAAGGGATTTCTCCTCCAGGCGGCTCAGACTCCCAAGACCATCGTCCGCGATGGCAAACTCCGCATGGCCTTCCAGAAAAGCAGATACCACGCCTTCGTTCTCCAGCGGTTCCATGGTACACGTGCTGTATACCAGGATTCCGCCTGGACGAAGCAGGGAAGATACCGACTCCAGCAGCCTTAACTGCAGCGCGGCAATCTCAGCGATGTCCTCCTCTGACTTGCCCCACTTCAAATCGGGCTTGCGCCGGATCACACCAAGCCCCGAGCAGGGAGCATCCAGCAAAATTCGGTCAAAAGACGCAGGCTCGAAGCGATCGGCCAAATCCAGCGCATCCCCAGTCACGGTCATAATGCTGTCCAGTCCCAGGCGGCTTGCCTGGTCCGATATCAGCTTGCCTTTGTGGGTATGAATGTCGTTGGCAATAATGGAGCCTTCATCCTTCATCAGTTCGCCCATGTGGGCGCTTTTGCCGCCAGGAGCCGCACAGCAATCCAGAACCCGCATACCCGGCTCAGGCTGAATGGCTTCAGCGACCAGCATTGAGCTCTCATCCTGGATGGAGATCAGCCCATCCCGGTACCAATCGGTCAGCGCCATATTTCCTGCGCCTTTAACTACAATCCCATAGGGACTGAGGGGCGAAGGTGTCGCATCCAGGCCGTGGCTGCCCATCAGCTTCAACATCTCCTCACGGCTGATCATCGTTGTGTTGACTCTGACGCTGACAGCCGGCGGTTCATTGTTTGCGGCACAGATTGCCTCTGTCGCCTCGGTTCCGTACTGGGCAATCCATCGCTCAACCAGCCACTGCGGATGAGAATGCAGGAGAGAGATCCGCCGGGCAGCAGGCATGTCCTCAGGGATTGTCAGGTCTGCCTTCTGACGCAGAATATTCCGAAGCACCCCGTTCACCATGCCGGAGATCCCTTGATGCCCGCGGCGCTTCGCCAGATTAACAGCCTCACTGACAACCGCATGATCTGGAATCCGATCCAGATATACGACCTGATACAGACTCATTCGAAGCAGCGCTCTTACCCAGGGCTGAAGCTTGGCGACCCCTTTGTTGACATACCTGTCCAAAAAATAATCGAGGGTGTTCAGCCTCGATATTGTGCCGTAGATCAGCTCCGTAGCAAGGCCTGCATCACTCTTGGATAGCGAGGCCTTCTGCAGAGCCGAGTTGAGCAGGAGATTGCTGTACGCTCCCTCCTGCTCCACCTGTGTCAGTACATTCATCGCTAGCTCCCGCGGGGATTCCTGACGTCCCTTCGGGTTACGGTTACCGCTCACGTCAGCACCGTCCCGACCGCCAGGCTTGTCCCGCGCACGAATTGGGCAGCATCCATCGCCTTCTTGCCGCTAGGCTGGACGGTAAGCAAAGTAAGTGAGCCGTCACCGGTCTTCACAACGATGCCCTCTTCGTGAAGTCCAAGGACCGTTCCGGGCTGAGCTTCGCTGGATACCACTTGAGCGCTGCTCGGATTGGCCGCTGCCCATACCTTAAATACTTCCCCGTTCCATAGCGTAAATCCGCCGGAATACGGAACAAGACCACGGATTTGATTATAAATTTCACGGGAGCTGCGGCTCCAATCAATCTTCTCATCATCCCGGGTCAAATTCGGTGCATACGTTGCCTTCGCCTCGTCCTGAGGCTCAGCATCCACCTTGCCCTTCACCAAACGCGGAAGCTCCTGCTGAAGCAGCTTCGCGCCTGCTTGGCTCAGCTTCTCGAACATGGTTCCGGCCGTATCGGTTTCTTCAATGGGAACTTCGGCCTTGGCAATCATGTCGCCCGTATCAAGACCCTCTGCCATATACATGAGCGTAATGCCTGTTACCGCTTCTCCATTGATGATGCTGCGCTGGATTGGTGCTCCTCCCCGGTAAGCGGGGAGCAGCGATCCGTGTACATTCAGACAGCCCAGCGATGGCATGTCCAGCACCGATTTCGGCAGGATTTGACCATAAGCGGCCGTTACGATTAGATCCGGCTTATATTCCGCCAGTTCAGCCACAGCTTCCGGGCTCCGCAGGCGCTGGGGCTGCAGAACCGGGATACCATGGCGAAGCGCGGCTTCCTTCACCGGCGTCGGTGTCAGCACTTTTTTACGCCCTTGCGGACGATCTGGCTGCGTAACCACGGCCGCTATGGAATAACCTTCGACAATCAACATTTCCAGGCTGGGTACTGCAAAGGCCGGGGTGCCCATAAATACGATCTTCATCGGTTCTCCAGCTCTTTTCTTGGCTGTTCCGGAACATATTCGTACACCCGATCAGCGATTTCTGTAAACAGCACCCCGTTCAGATGATCAATTTCATGCTGAAACGCACGTGCAAGCAGCCCCGTACCCGTAACGATGAGTTCATTGCCTTCACGATCAAGCCCTTTAACCGTCACTTTCTCCGCGCGGCGCACATCCCCGTTCCATCCCGGTATGCTAAGACAGCCTTCCGGTCCGAATTGCTCGCCTTCGCTCTCCACAATCTCTGGATTGATCATCTTGATGAGACCGTGCTCGTCGCCAGCATCAATGACGATCAGACGCTTCAATATGCCGACCTGCGGCGCAGCCAGCCCCACGCCATCTGCATCGTACATCGTATCTGCCATGTCATCCAGCAGCTTTTGTACGTTCGGCGTGATTTTGGTAACTTCCTTTGCCTTCTTGTGAAGAACCTCATCCGGTTCTTTAACGATAATTCGAATCGCCATGTATACGACACCATCCTTGTGCTTTTCATCATTATATGCGGTATTACATTAACATTTGCGGATCAACGTCAATACTGATTTGGAGTTTGCTGTCCCGCGCCGAATCCTGAAGCTTCTCGGCAACCAAACGCACCAGCGAGACGGCATCCATCGTTCCCCGCCATTTTATCATACATTGAAATCTGTATCTATTTTTTAACCGCGGAATTGGCGAAGCCACGGGACCCAGTATATCGAGCGCGCTCGCGTCAAACCGGTCCAGGCTTCCGAACCATCCTCGCCGGTCGGATTCGCTTTTTATGGCAGCGGCAAAATTCTCCGCCATTCTAACCAGCAGCGGCAGCTGCTCATGGGACAGCGTCACCAGTATCAGCCTGCAATACGGCGGGTAGTGGAGCGCCTTGCGGTGCTTCAGTTCGTCCTTGACGAAGGATAAATAATCATGGCTGCTCGCGTGAATGATCGAATAATGTTCCGGAGTATACGACTGGATGACCACTTCACCAGGCAACTGATGGCGCCCGGCACGTCCGGCAACCTGAGTGAGAAGCTGGAACGTCTTCTCGGCAGCCCGGAAATCGGGCAGGTTCAGCGCCGAATCGGCTGTAATGACACCGACTAAGGTAACATCCGGGAAATCCAGTCCTTTGGCGACCATCTGGGTGCCGAGGAGGACGTCTCCCTTTTTATCTCGAAATTGCTTAAGCAGCTTCTCGTGGGAGCCCTTCTCTGTGGTCGTGTCCACATCCATTCGAATGACGCGTATCCCGGGAAACAGCTTGGCCAATTCTTCCTCGACGCGCTGTGTGCCCGTACCGAAATAGCGTATATGCTCGCTTCCGCAATCCGGACACACCTCTGGTGCCTGTGCCGCATAACCGCAATAATGGCAGCGCAGATTGTTCGATTTCTGATGATAGGTCAGCGAGATATCGCATTCCGGACAACCTGCCACATATCCGCAGCTCCGGCACATCACAAACGTAGAGTAGCCCCGCCGATTCAGAAGCAGTACCGTCTGTTCTCCGCGTTCAAGCCGCGTTGTAATCGCTGCATGCAGGGAACGGCTAAACATAGAGCGGTTTCCATCACGCAGCTCCTCCCGCATATCCACGATCTGCACCTCCGGCAGCCGGTTCCCCAGCGCGCGGCTTGGCATCTCCAGCAGCTGCGGCGCAAAATGATCCTGCGCCTGCGATTTTGCCGCATGATAGCTCTCAAGCGAAGGCGTTGCAGAGCCTAAAATGACGGCAGCGCCGGTCAGCGAGGCCCGGTGAATCGCAACGTCCCTGGCATGGTACTTCGGTGTTTCTTCCTGTTTATATGATGTTTCATGCTCTTCATCCATAATGATCAGACCTAGGCGATCAAACGGCGCAAACACCGCCGATCGGGCACCCACAACTACAGAGGCGCGGCCTTCCCTTATTTTGCGCCATTCATCATAGCGTTCACCGTCCGAAAGCCGACTGTGCATGACGGCCACGCGGTCGCCAAAGCGGGCTTTGAATCGTTCCACCATTTGCGGGGTGAGCGATATTTCCGGAACCAGAACAATCGCCTGACGCTCCTGTTCCAGGCAGCGCTGAATGGTCTGCAGGTAGATTTCCGTCTTGCCGCTGCCTGTAACCCCATGCAGCAGAAATACGCCATGCTCACGTTCGTCAAGCTTATTCACGATGCTGCGGTACACCACCTGCTGCTCCTGCGTGAGCGCCAATGGGGTGCTCGGCGTGAAGTTCCGCCCTCTGTATGGGTCGCGAAACACTTCGACATCTTCAAGGGTAATCAGCCCTTTGTCAGCAAGCGCTTTGACGGTACCCGCTGTGACGCCAAGCGTCTGCAGCAGATCCTTTTGCGATATCGGCAGAAAGTCCTCCATCTCCAAAATATATTGGAGCACTTCCTTCTGACGCTGAGCCTTCGCCGGAAAAGACGCTAAAGCCGTGCTCGCTTCCTCGCTCGAAACGGCAAGCTCTATCGCCTTCATCGTTTTTTTCTGCAGTTTATCCTTGATCTGCTGAAATTCGCTGAGCCGTCCTCGGCCGATCAGCGCTTTTATCGTTGCAGCCCCATCCGGAAACGCCCGGGATAACTGCTGAAGCGACACCTCGCCCTTCTGACCGACAAACCGGATGATCTGCTGCTCCAGCTCACTCTCGGGCAGGAGAGCAAATAGTCCGTCCGCTTCCTCTGTGCTGTCCATGTCCATATCAGAATGGGCAAGGGAAATATAGCGCTCCGCTTTTCCTTTCAGCGCCGTTGGCAGCATCGATTGGAGAGCAGATATATGACGGCAAGCATAGCGCTCCTTCATCCATTCCCCGACCTCAATAAGTTCAGGAGAAAGAGGCGGCATCACATCGAGCACTTCCTGAATCGGCTTCATTTTGGCCGTATCCATCTCGGGACGCGGATGCAGAGAAACCACGAAACCCTGCAGCGTACGGTGTCCAAAGGGCACTCCGACACGGCTTCCTACCTCAATCCAGGGGCGCAGATCCTCCGGGATCAAATAATCAAAAGGCCGGTCCGTATCCTTGGACGGCACGTCCACAATTACACGGGCCATTTCCATTAGGATAACCTCCCGGGTAACCGCTCCGCCGCCAGCGTTAAGAGCCTCAGGGCCACTTCCTCCTTGGACATTACGGGAAGCTGCAATACCAGCCCCTCTGCGTCAAAGATATGAACGCTGTTGGTATCCGTGCCAAATCCCGCGCCCTCCTGCGTAACATCGTTGGCAACGATCAGATCGCAGTTTTTACGCTTCAGCTTCTCTTGGGCAAACTGCTCCACGCTATCCGTCTCTGCGGCAAACCCGATCAAGAATTGCGAGATTTTCCGGCGCCCCAGACTCTCCAGAATGTCCGTTGTTTTTACAAGCTCAAGCGTCATGGTCTCGCCGCGCTTCTTGATCTTGGACGCTGCAATTTCCGCCGGGCGATAATCAGCGACAGCTGCCGCCTTAACAACGATATCACTGTTCTCAAACACGCGAAGCACCGCTTCGTACATCTCCTGAGCCGATTCCACCTTTTCCGTGGAGATTCCCTCAGGCGGAGCTTCATCCGTGTGGGCGGCAATGAGGTGAACATCCGCTCCCAGCATTTGGGCAGCTTTAGCAATCGCAAACCCCATTTTTCCGGAAGAATCATTCGTGATATAACGGACCGGATCGATACGCTCTACCGTACCCCCAGCCGTGACAACCACTTTTTTGCCTTGCAATGGGCCAAGAGACTCGCTTCCCGTGCTCACGCTCACCTCTTCCAGCTGAGATGCTTGATCATTGAAAAACCGTTCAACCACGTCAACGATCGTATCCGGCTCTTCCATCCGTCCCTTTCCGACATATCCGCATGCCAGAAGACCTTCTCCGGGTTCAATCATGGCCACTCCGCGGGAAACCAGCGTCTCCATATTCGCCATAACGGCCGGATGCGTGTACATATGCACATTCATCGCCGGTGAGATCATGACGGGTGCAGTGGTCGCAAGCAGCGTTGTGGTCAGCATGTCGTCTGCCAGGCCGTGCGCCATTTTACCAATAACATTCGCAGTTGCTGGAGCGATCAGCACCAGATCGGCCAAGTCGGCCAAGTGGATATGCGAGACTACCGACGGGTCCCTCTCATCAAAAGTATCGCTATAAACCGGGTTTTTGGTCAGAGTCTGCAGCGTTAATTCCGGAATGAACTGCTTCGCCGATTCCGTCATAATGACGTGCACATCCGCTCCCCTCTGGACAAGCCTGCTGCATAAAGTCGCTGCTTTATACGCGGCAATGCCACCTGTAACGCCAAGTACGATGACTTTTCCGTTCAACATGACAATCCCCCGCTTTCGATTGGTCTGAAAGTTACACTATCATATCTTGTCAAAAAAATAACAACCTTTCGGTTGTCACATTTTTGCGCGCTAACGCTGTTGTATTCAAATGTCGGAAAAAGTCCTAGTCCTGGCCCTTCTCAATCTTCACGTAATCGCCGTAGATCTCTTCCAGAGCGACACCGACATACTTATGAGATTTCGGATGTTTCAACTCGCTAACTTCTCCTTCACGCAATTGGCGTGCACGGCGGGAAGCCGCAACCACAAGAGAATATTTACTGTCTACCTTATTCATCATTTCATCAATGGATGGATATAACACAGTCGAAGCACCTCTTCTTATTTTACTTGAAAGTTTATGCCGTCTATGAACAGACAGACAGCTTACTTTCTCACCTTACAATGTTCGGCTATAATGATAGATTCTATTCTCTTACAAGCGAGATTGATTTCATCATTCACTACCGCATAATCATAATGCTGCAGCAGATTGATTTCGTCAACAGCTACGGACATACGATGGTCGATTGTAGCCTGACTCTCTGTTCCCCGGCCCTGGATTCGGTCTTTCAATTCATCCAGCGACGGCGGCATGAGAAACACAAAGATACCATCCGGAAACTTCTCCTTCACCTTTAGTGCACCCTGCACTTCGATCTCCAGTATAATATCCTTGCCAGTGGCTAATGTTTCTTCCACAAAATCACGCGGGGTCCCATAATAGTTCCCGACGTATTCCGCATATTCAAGCAGCTGATCATTGTCAATCATATCCATGAATTGCTCGCGACTTTTGAAAAAATAGTTCACACCATTTACCTCACCGAGCCGCGGCGACCGTGTCGTTGCCGACACCGAATACACCAATTCCGGAACCCGGCTGCGAAGCGCCGTACAAACGGTTCCTTTTCCCACCCCGGAAGGACCGGACAATACAATCAATAATCCTTTAGACATAGTACTCCCCATCTTATTCGTCGTTGTCGTCATCTTTGCTGGACAGACGGTGAGCCACCGTTTCAGGCTGCACAGCCGATAAAATCACATGGTCGCTATCGGTAATGATAACAGCCCGTGTCCTTCGGCCATATGTAGCATCGATCAGCATATGACGGTCCCGTGCTTCTTGAATAATCCTCTTGATCGGAGCCGATTCAGGACTCACGATTGAGATGATTCGATTGGCCGATACGATGTTTCCGAAGCCAATATTAATAAGTTTGATTGCCATAGTGCGGTTGCTCCCCCTATACATTTGACTCTTATTTGCCGATGAAGCTGCGGTTATTCCACATTGGCGGCTTGCTCACGAATCTTCTCCAGTTCCGCTTTCATTTCGACAACACGGTTTACCAGAGTCAGATGATTGGCCTTCGATCCAATCGTATTGACTTCTCTGTTCATTTCCTGAATCAGAAAATCCAATTTACGGCCTACAGGATTTTTCTGATGAAGCAGCTCCCTGCACTGTTCCAAGTGACTGTGAAGACGAATCAGCTCCTCGTCCACATTGGAACGTTCGGCAAACAGAGCGACTTCCATTCCGAATATATGTTCATCAACAGCAAGCGCCCCCTCAGCAAGCGACTCGATGCGCTGCCGCAGACGCTTCCGGTATTCTTCCGGCACGTCTGGAGCGAGCTCGGTCATCTCGCGGTGGAGCAGCTGCAGGCGGTCAAGTCTCTGTTCGATGTCCCTCACCAAAAAAGACCCTTCCCTGCCGCGCATTTGCATCAGACCGTCCAACGCTTGCTCAAGACCTTGAAGAAGCGCATCATTCCATAACTTCTGCTGCGCTTCATCCATGGGAAGTCCGCTCGGACTAACAAGAACATCTGGCAGCGACATAATATCCCGCACCGCCAGATCTCCCTTAATTCCGTATGACTTCAAATCCTCGGCAGCCTGCAAATATGCCTTAACCATAGCGTGGTTCAGCACAGCACCCTGGGACTCGCCGTTGTTTTCCTTGTTAATATAAACATCAATCCGTCCACGACCGATTCGGCTCTGTACCGCCCTTCGAAGCGAATCCTCGAAGCATGCCCATTCACGAGGCATTCGAAAGACGATCTCACAATACCTGTGATTGACAGACTTCAATTCGAAAGAGATATTGTAACCTTGAAAATCGACAACGGATTGCCCATATCCGGTCATGCTCAATGACATCGGAATCACATCCATTACACTATTGTAATTGATAATTATTAATGAAACAAGGGGGTCAATCGGCGGCCCGATTTCTCCCAGACATACTCCATTAATTGCACACTCATTTCATAGAACATAAACGGAGTCATCAAGTAGATGCCGTTAAAATGCTCTGTTGCCACGTCCAGCAGCTCCTTGCCGATCTTGACGCCCATGGCCCGTCCCGCTTCACCTTCAAGCCCGGCCATGCGGCTCCGAACTTCGTCCGACAGCTGAATGCCCGGCACCTCATTGTGCAGGTACTCCGCATTCCGTCCGCTTGCCAGCGGCATGATGCCGATAAAGATTGGAATCTCCAAATGAGCTGTCGCTTCTCTAAGTCTAACCATCAGCTCGGGGTCGTACACAGGCTGCGTCATCACATAATCCGCACCGGAGGCAATCTTCTTCTCCAGGCGTGCAACCGCCTTGTCGAGATGCCGGACATTGGGATTAAATGCGGCCCCGACAACAAACTTGGCTTTTTGCTTGAGCGGCTTGCCCGAGAAGGCAATGCCATCATTCAGTTGTTTGATCATTCGTATGATTTCAAATGAGGTCATGTCATAAACCGAGCTGGAGTCCGGCAAGTCTCCGAATCGCGCCGGATCCCCTGTCACCGCCAGCACGTGATCGATGCCAAGAGCATCGAAGCCCATCATATGCGACTGCGTTCCGATAAGATTGCGGTCACGGCAAGCGATATGAATCAAGGGCCGCAGACCTGTGCGCGCCTGTACCAGATGACCGAGCGCCATGTTGCTCATACGCGTTACGGCCAGCGAATTGTCAGCCAGGGTCAAGGCGTCGGCACCGGCTTTTTTCAAAGCTTCCGCACCTTTCATGAACTTCGTGATATCCAGATCCCTTGGAGGGTCCAGCTCTACGATAACCGTGTGACGCTCCTTCACGATATCTACGATTGTTGGTTCCCCGCTGCGCTCATAAAACTGCTCTTGAGCCGACTCATGGATCACGATGCGGTTGACCTCAGCCTCTTCAACGACTGGCAGCGGTGAAGGCACGTACCCGGATAAGGCCAAGGAAATTTCTGAAATATGCTCCGGTGTGGTTCCGCAGCAGCCGCCGATAATTCTGGCGCCCCGATCCGCAAACTCCAGGGCCGTCTTGCCGAAATACTCCGGACTCGCGCCATAACGGTATTCTCCGTCCACGTAATCGGCGATCCCCGCATTAGGGTAGACCGATGCCGGAAGATTCATAACGCCGTTCAAGGTTTCCAGCGCGCGCATAATGCCGTTAGGACCGGTCCGGCAGTTGAAGCCGATGATGTCCGCGCCTTCCTGGCTCAGGATGCGGTAAGCATCCGGCATCGTGAAGCCGTCCAGCGTACGGGCTATATCCTCGACCGCAAACTGGCAGATTACCGGAATATCACTCAGCATTCGCGCCTGCGCCAACGCCAGCTGCATTTCGTCCACGTCATAGAACGTCTCCAGCAGGATGCCGTCAACGCCTTCCGATATCAGAACCTTCAGCTGCTCTTCGAAGTAACGCTTCAGCTCGCTGGTAGAAATGTTGTTTCTTTTGCCTGCCCGAATGGAGCCCACAGCCCCCACTACGTATCCGTGATTACCGGCAGCTTCACGGGCGATTCTTACACCTGCACGGTTAATCTCTTCTACCCTCGTCTCCAAACCGTATTTGGACAGTTTGTCGTAGTTGGCAGAGAACGTGTTCGTCTCGATCACCTGAGCACCAGCTTCAACATACTGGCGATGAACGTTCCCGATGACCTCCGGGGAGGTTAAATTCAGTTCTTCATATGATATGCCTACAGGAAATCCCTTTTGATATAAATAAGTACCCATCGCGCCGTCACCGACCAGTACCTGATTCTCCCATGCCTGCCGAAGATCCGGTTTCATCGCGTTTTCCCTCCACCTGACATTTATTTTCAACTAATGTATCATAAAACTCTCATAAAGATAAAGAGACAAAAGGGAGACCTTCCAAAGGCCTCCCTACCGTGTCCACCCCTACAGGACAAACTTTATAAAATGCTAGTTTTTATCTCGCAATCGTGCCTAATCGCCAACAGCTGTGCCTTAAATGGCTAACGTTCCTTTATACACGAGCTCGGCTGGGCCTGTCATATAGACATGGTTGTCGTTCTCATCCCACTCGATAAACAAGTCTCCGCCTTTCAGGGATATCGTTGCGCTGCGGTCTGTTGATCCATTCAGCACAGACGATACCAGCGTCGCACATGCGCCCGTTCCGCAAGCCAGGGTCGGACCTGCGCCGCGCTCCCATACCCGCATATCCACTTGATCCCGTGAATTCACGGTCGCAAACTCCACGTTAATCTTTCTCGGGAACAGCGGATGCACCTCCAGCTTAGGTCCCCATGTACCCAGATCAAAGTTAACAGCATCGTCAACATAAATCACGCAATGCGGATTACCCATGGATACTGCAGTGAAACGGAACTCCCGGCCGTCCACCTCAACGGGATGATCCACAACCGGGTTGAGATCAATGGTTGTTGGCACACTCAGTCCATTCAGTACAGGCTCGCCCATGTCTACCCGCACACTGCTCACTTGACCATCCTGCACCGTAAGGCGAACCTGCTGCACTCCGGCACCGATGGTTTCTATCGTTATCTCCTCACGGTTGATATGCCCGTGATCATATACATACTTCGCGACACAGCGAATGGCGTTGCCGCACTGCTCGGCTTCGGAGCCGTCCGAGTTCATAATTCGCATCATGAAGTCCGCCTTCCGGGAAGGCAATATATATACAAGTCCGTCAGCACCGATACCGAAGAAGCGATGGCACAGCTTCACAGCCCGTTCGGACGCATCATTAGGAAGTTCTTGTTCGCCGTATACAACAACGAAGTCGTTGCCAAGTCCGTGCATTTTCGTAAATTCCATAGTAAAAACCCATCTCCTCTGCAATTGCTACGCTTGTGCATAGTTTATCGCAGAAGGGATGGGCCATCCATTCATTTTACGCCGAAATATTTGCACTCTTCGTCATCATGCTGCGGCGGTTGCGATTCCGTCTGCCTCCCCACACGCTTCCCGCCCCCATCAGGAACGTAGGGATCCCGGCAGCCACGAGCGTAAGCGCCCATTCCTTCAGACCGAGCGGAACCGTTTTGAAGATCGGCTGAAGCGCCTCGATGTACATCACGCCAAGCATCAGTAAGATCGAGGACAGCACGGCCAGCACCAGGGCTTTGTTCTGGAGCGGATTGCGGTGGAAAATCGACCGCGAGCTGCGGCAGTCAAACACATGGATCAGCTGTGCCATGACGAGTGTAGCAAAGGCAACGGACTGCGCTTTGGCCAGCTGGGCGGGATCGTTTGGCGCAATGCGCAGCGTGACCCAGAAGGCGCCGAGTGTACACAGGCCGATCAATATACCGCGGCTGATGATTTTCCAGCCAAGACGTCTTGCAAAAATATTTTCCTTGGCTCCCCGCGGTTTGTGCTCCATCAGATCCTTCTCCGGCTGATCCACGCCAAGCGCCATTGCCGGGAGGCCGTCGGTGACCAGGTTCACCCACAAGATCTGGATCGGAACAAGCGGAAGCGGCAAGCCCAGCATCATGGCAAAAAACATCGTCAGAATTTCACCAACATTGGAAGCAAGCAAATAACGGATGAATTTACGGATGTTCTCATAGATGCTACGCCCCTCCTCGATCGCCGAAACAATCGTGGAGAAATTGTCGTCGCTGAGCACCAGTGACGAAGCTTCTTTGGTTACATCTGTTCCGGTAATCCCCATTGCAATCCCGATATCCGCTGCCTTGATCGCCGGTGCATCATTCACGCCGTCTCCCGTCATGGCAACTACATGCCCTTTGCGCTGAAGCGACTTGACGATACGGAGTTTATGTTCCGGTGATACACGGGCATAAACAAAGGTCTGATCCACCTTCGCATCCAGCTCCTTGTCATCCAGCCGTGCCAGCTCTTGACCCGACATCGACAGACCGTTCCTTGGAAGGATGCCAAGCTGGGCGGCGATTGCTTCTGCCGTTGTCCGGTGATCGCCTGTTATCATTACGGTCTTGATGCCCGCACGGCGGCAAGTCGCAATCGCATCTCGCACTTCGCGGCGCGGCGGGTCAATCATCCCTGCCAGTCCAACAAAAATAAGCTGACTCTCCGCCTCTTTCTCCGTTTCGGGCTTATCGTAAGAGCGCAGATCCCGATACGCCAGGCCAAGCACGCGCAGTGCATCGGAAGCCATGCCTTCATTGGCTGCAAGCACCTTCTGACGGAGCGTCCCCGTGAGCGGGACGATATTGCCGTCCCACATTATATAGGTACAGGCATCAAGCAGGACATCCGGGGCGCCCTTCGTACACAACAAGCGTCCGCCCTGATGGCTGACGATGACAGACATCAGCTTCCGTTCCGAATCAAACGGGAACTCTTTATCTCTTTGATAGACAGAATTCAGGCTGCTCCGGTTTAATCCCATTTTGGACGATAGCGTCAGCAGCGCTCCCTCTGTCGGGTCCCCTTTTAGTTCCCAGGCAGCGGCTGCCGGTTCTTCCTTGCTCTTCCGCTTGTTCCGCATTTCTTCCTGCACGTTCTCATAAATCTCGGCATTGTTGCACAGCCCGCTAATTTGCAGCAGCCTGCGCAATCCCTGATCCGATCTCAGTTCAACAGGCTTGCCTCGGTGGAGGATCTGACCCGTCGGGTCATAACCTTGTCCAGTTACTTCCAATGATCGGCCTCCCAGCCAGACTTGGGTCACCGTCATTTTGTTCTGGGTAAGCGTTCCGGTTTTATCTGAGCAGATCACGGACGCGCAGCCAAGCGTCTCCACGGATGGCAGCTTGCGCACAATCGCTTTGCGTTTAATCATCCGCTGCACGCCCAGTGCGAGGGCAATGGTTACGATCGCCGGCAGACCTTCAGGTATAGCGGCAACCGCGAGGCTGACACCTGCGAGGAACATGCCCGCAGCAGGCTGTCCATGCAGAATACCTGCAAGAACGACCAGAATCGTCAGGCCTAACGACACGCCGATCAAAATTTTGCCAAGCTGCTCCAGGCGATGCTGTAGTGGAGTCTCCTGGGATTCCGTATTCTGGATCAGATCGGCGATTTTGCCCATCTCCGTGTCCATTCCTGTGCGGATGACAACGCCCTTGCCTGTGCCTCGGGCCACCATCGTGCCCATAAATCCGATGTTCTTGCGGTCACCCAGCGGAACATCCGCATCGCTTATCGGCTCGGCATGTTTGTTAACCGGCAGGGATTCTCCGGTTAATGCCGATTCCTCGACGCTGCAGCTGCTGATTTCGAGCCAGCGAACATCGGCCGGAATCCGGTCGCCGCTCTCGACCAGTACCACATCGCCCGGCACGAGCTCTTTTGCCGCAAGCTGAACCACTTTCCCGTCCCGAATCACCCTGGACGTAGGTGCGGACAGCTGCTTTAATGCCCGGAGCGAGCGCTCTGCTCTAAACTCCTGAACGAAGCCAAGAATCCCGTTGATCAGAATGATGGCTACAATCGTTACAGCATCCAGATACTCGCCCAGCAGGCCGGACACCAGGGTGGCTCCAAGGAGCACCAACACCATGAAATCCTTAAATTGATTCAAGAACAGAACAAATGGAGAAATTTTAACGCCCTCGGAGAGCTCGTTATAGCCGCTTTTTTTCCGTCTCTCCCCGGCCTCCTCTTCCGTGAGGCCCTGCTGCGGACGCACTTGCAGCACCTGCTGCAATTCTTCCATATCCATCTGGTGCCATTGCTTTTGTTCCATGCTTCCATTCCCTCCCGGTTGTTTTGCAAGTTCCGGCGGATGACAGCTTTTCCACCCTTTCTACGTAAATGTATTCGGACAGGTCCTGAATTATCACAGAAGGGGCCTTAAGTTTTTGAGGGAAATATGGCATCATAGAGAAGTACGATTAGGAAGGGTAACAGACAGATAGGAGAATGAATGATGGCATTAGACGGTATTGTCACACGCGCAATCGTGCATGAGCTTCAATCATGCCAGGGTGCGCGGATCAATAAAATATATCAGCCGAACGATCGGGACATCGTCCTTCATATGCGCACAAAACAAGGAAATGCCAAACTGCTGCTATCGGCCAACCCTACATATCCCCGGGTGCATCTGACACAGGAGACGTTTGTGAATCCGGCTGAAGCCCCGATGTTCTGCATGGTCCTGCGCAAGCATTGCGAGAGCGGCATCATCGAGGACATCCAGCAGGTCGGCATGGAACGGATTATTCATATTACGATCCGTCAGCGTGACGAGCTCGGGGATATATCCTACCAAAAAAATCATCATCGAGCTAATGGGCAGACACAGCAACATTATTTTGCTCGATCCCGCAAGCGGCACCATTCTGGACGGCATCCATCACGTAACCCCGTCCATCAGCAGTTACAGAGTGGTTATGCCCGGGTTCTCCTACACGAATCCGCCGGAGCAGCACAAACTTAATCCGCTGGAAACCGGGCAGGAAGCTTTCCGGGAAGCTTGTTTGATGAGTGAGGAGCAAGCCGTTCCGTGGCTCGTAGGGACATTCAGCGGTCTAAGCCCTCTGGCAGCCCAGGAGATAACCCACCGCACGGGCGCTCATGCATCTGCCGAAGAGGAAACGGAGAAGGACTGCGGCAGCCTGTGGAGCACATTCAACGAGATCATGGAATTAGTTCGGAGCCATCAATATACCCCGGTTACAGGCCTGAATGGAAAGGGGAAATCGGTCTTCTCCGTCATTCCGTTAAGCCTCCTGGCAGGAGAAGCCGCAACCTACGACTCCGTCAGTCAATGCTTGGAGGATTATTATGGTGATAAAGCGCAGCGGGATACGGTTAAGCAGAAGGTCAGCGACCTGCTTCGGTTCCTCCAGAATGAACGAACCAAGAACATCAAGAAGCTGGATAACCTGAATGCCGATTTGGAGGAAGCCGGTGATGCAGACCGGTATCGCATCTATGGCGAGCTGCTCTTCGCCTCGCTGCATCAGATTCAGAAGGGAGACCGGGAAGCAAAGCTGACCAACTTCTATGATGAGGACCAAGCTTCCGTTACCATTCCACTGGATCCGCTTTTGACTCCATCGGACAATGCGCAGCGTTATTTTAAAAAATACAACAAATACAAAAATAGCCTCGCCGTCATCGATGAGCAGCTGATTAAGACCCGTGAAGAGATTGATTATATCGAAAACCTGCTGCAGCAGCTGGCGCACGCTTCCTTGAACGATATCGACGAAATACGCGACGAGCTGATTCAACAGGGATATTTGAGAGATCGAAACCGCAAAGCCAAGAAAAAGAAAAAAAATAGACAAGCCGACGCTGCATGTCTATACTTCATCCGAAGGTGTCGAGCTCTACGTTGGCAAAAACAACCTTCAGAACGAATATGTGACCAACCGTCTCGCATCCTCCAATGATACATGGCTGCACACCAAGGATATTCCAGGCTCTCACGTCGTCATCCGAAGCAGCGATTACGGTGACGCCACGCTGCAGGAAGCGGCTCAGCTTGCCGCTTATTACAGCCAAGCTAAAGAATCGAGCAGCGTGCCGGTCGATTACACACTCATTCGACATGTTCGCAAGCCGAATGGAGCCAAGCCCGGATTTGTCATCTATGACAATCAGAAAACCTTGTTCGTCACACCGAACGAGCAGCAGATCAAGGCCCTGCCCAATTCGGTGAAAAACAACCGAAATTAATACAAGCTCAAACACAGTGGCATCGCTACACAAAGAAACGGGTACCCTGGCAGATCAACTGACCTGCCAGGGTACCCGTTTATGATTTAGCTTGATATGGTTCGCGCCTGCTGAAGCTGTTCCAGCACCTGCATAGGCACCTGCCGACTGCCGATATCCCCATGAAATACCTGGCCCTGCCTCACGCCATGATAATCCGATCCGGCTGTGACGATTAAGCCGTATTCCTTGGCCATTGCCAAATACCGCAGCTCATCCGGGGCTTCATGATCGGAATGATAAACCTCAATTCCCTTAAACGCAGCCGCTTGGATTACCTCTCTTACCAATCCATCGTCACCGTACAGCCCCGGGTGCGCAAGCACCGGTACTCCGCCGGCCTCGCGAATCCATTCGCAGGCCTCCTTCGGATGAATTCGCGGCTGAGGGACGTAGGCCGCTGCGCCTTGCGCTAGATAACGATCAAAGGCATCCCTCATATGGAGGGCATGTCCTTTCAAAACCAGCGCATCCGCAATATGCGGGCGCCCGATGCTCTCATCAGGCTCAAGCGGCCGTCCCAAACCCTTGATTACATCCTCCATCGTAAGCTCAATTCCCAGCTCCTGAAGTTTATCTATGATGCGCGCATTGCGTTGTTCCCTTGTTCGTCGCAGCTCTGCCAGACGTTCAAGAAACACGGGATCCCGGTAATCTACATAATAGCCAAGGACATGTATATCCGTTCCTCCGGCCATGGTGCTGATTTCCACGCCCGGAACGACGACCATGTTCAATCGTTCTCCCGCCTGCAACGCCTCCTCGACGCCAGCCACTGTGTCATGATCCGTTATTGCCAGCGCTCCCAGTCCCCGCTCGAAGGCAAGCTGCACATTCTCTGAGGGACGATTCATTCCATCCGATGCCTGGGTGTGGGAATGAAGATCACAGCCCATCCGCTCCGTCGTTTGGTCCATCCTGCTCCATCTCCTTTCTTTGCTGCCAGTTCCGATATGCCTTTGCCTAGCGCTGACGCTCCCTTAGATAGGACAGAAACGTTATGGCTGACATGGGCAGCAGCGCTGAACGCAATTGTATCGAATAAAAGTTCCGTTTAAACGAGGCATCGGCAATATCAATCATTTTGACTAAACCGAGCGCAGTTTCATGTTTGACCGTTGAGATCGACAGCATCGTAATGCCGAGGTCTTCCTCTACGGCCGATTTCACCGCCCCTGTGCTGCCAAGCTCCATTACCGTTTGTATGCTCCCGGGGTCAAACCCCCGCTCCAGCAGAACATCCTCCATGACCTGCCGGGTCCCCGATCCCTTCTCGCGAAGGACAAACGGATAGGCCAGCACTTCCTCCAGATAGATTTTGTCTTCCCTTGCCGCCAGTGGATGCCCTGAAGGTACAATCAGTTTGAGCTCATCCTCCATGACCGCATCGAGCACCATATCCGGATGTTCCACCGGGGCTTCAATCAACCCGAAATTCAATTGGTGGCTTGCGATTTCCTCAAGAATCTGCGTGGTGTTCATCACTTTAAGCATAATGGATATGTCCGGATACTCCCGCCCAAAAGGACCCAGCAAACGGGGCAGAACATACTCTCCGATGGTCAGGCTCGCCCCGAGCTGCAGCCTTCCCTGAAGTTTGTTCGAGAAAGCGGCCATCGCCGCATCCGTTTCCTGAGACAGCTCCAGACTCCGTCGTGCAAAAGGAAGCAGCGTCATCCCTGCCTCGGACAATTCCATGCGTTTGGTGGAACGATTAAGAAGCTTTGTCCCGAAGTATTCCTCCAGCGCTTGCACCTGCATCGTCACGGCCGGCTGACTCATGTGGAGCGCCTGCGCGGCAGCGGAAAAGCTCCCCCGCTCGGCGACCGTGTAAAAAATATGTAGTTGATGAAAGTTCATAACATCGGTTCCCCTCTCGCTGCCTCTCTTGTTTTATCATTGTAACGGATCACAGCAGCGCATACAAAAAAAGACATCCGCGCTTACGCTCGCATGCCACATCATGAATTATGGTTCATCTCTATTTACGCTTACGGCTGTTCTTGATCAGTGTCATACGACGCGAATGGCGAAGCCATGAGTAATAAGACTTCAAATCACGAAGCTCAATGGTTTCAGACATACGTCCCAGAAAAGTTACAATGATCATCCGATGCAGTGGATTGCCAATCAGATCACGCTCATGCTCCAGCTCCGAAAACTCCGCCACAACAACCAGGTCGTCATCAATCAGATAGACGTCCTGTTCGTTACGATAATACGGCACGATCCGGTCCTGCTTCAGGCATTCCCACATCCAGGTTCCGATCTCCTCATGGGATGTGTCATTGCCCTCCACCCGGTCTGTATAACGGCTCTTCGCATGGTTGGTAATCACGATGTCGGCTACCTTTTTATCATTTAACGTAATATAAAACGGCTCATAGGTGCTCCACCGCTCAGTCCCTTTGTCGCGCATGGAATATCACTCTCCACCAAATGGGTCTTTGTATCTATGTATATATACCCAACATATTACATCATTCCACTAGTATTCACAAGATTGAAACATCGTTTCTTGTGAACAATCACCGAAAATTTAGAAAAAGCTCTAGTTGTATCCTGTGTGGGAAGGTGCAACGTCATATGGAATGATGGACCAATTAAAGTGTAAATTGTACCGTATTTATACTATTTTATCAAACAAGATTCCGATTTATGCCAATCTGTCGTCCCCATTCCATAATAAACTTTGCGCAGCGGAGGTGAGCGATGGAATTTCAACAAAAAGCGAAAGCTGCAAACTGCTGACATGCTTATACAAAAAAAGCGGCCCCCGGGAAGGGGCCGCTTTACGCTCATCCGCCAACTATGCGATTACCGTTGACTTCAAAGTCCGGTACAGCCTGTGGGCTAGGGGCCGTAAAACTTCGCCTTGTCCGGCCCTTTGCTGCTGTACTCCGTCTTAATCTCATTCCGGTAGGAGCGCTCGATCTTACGAACGTAGGACAATCTCCGGATGTTCTTCATTGTCTCTTCGGCACGGTCAGCGTTGACGTACATGACAACATAATGCATACGGCGTGATATATAATGTACGCTGCCGTATTTCTCCAAGTTCCTTGCTGCCTTTACATCGCTGACCCATATAATAAAACCGGTCCGTTCAGCCAACATCCTAAGCTCCTCGCCTCACTTTCATCTCTATCTCTAGTGTGTTCCTCTTATCCGCAGGAACAAGCTCCGCCGCTGCCGCATCCCTTCTTCGGAAGTGGATCATTGCCCGGAACCTTGATGCTCTCGGAGACCGAAAAAGCAATTCTCTCCGACATCGAGTGCAGCAAATCGTCCAGATTCTTCTCGGCCTGCTTGAACCGTGCGACAGGCTCGTACGCCTCCAGCTCGGATTCCACTGCGGCTACTTCATCCTTCGCCGAATGATAATTCGGGTGGAAGTGACCGAACCGCTGAGTCTCATCAAACAGTTCTTTCTTGGATTCAAGCTTTCTGATCAAAGCCTGGATCGTCGGATCACTCTCTACTTCCTGCTTCCAATATAGATAATCCGCCACTTCGACGGAAGCATTAATCATGTCGCCTATTTCATAGGCATAGGTGAGCACCTCGGCCATATCGACCGTGTTTAATTCCGATACGCTCATGAACTCATCCCGCTTTTCTATTAGTTTGGCCCACACCTGGGTGGAGTGGACTCTTTTATCATAGCATAACGCTCGCATCTTAAGAAGGGGAAATTCAAACGCTTTTACGGAACGACAAGCCGCATTTCCTTCCATTCCCCTTCACCTAACTGCACGGTACTCCCCATCTTTTCCGAATCCGGTTCGTATAGCGCACCCGAAATTTTCCATGGCTGGCGTTCAAGCTGAAACGGAATAAACTCCATGCGGCTGCCATCGATCGCTATCTCTAATTTGGCTGACAACTCAAGTGCCTGCTCCATCATTTGCTTCGCCGTCGAGCTGTGATACGATCGCCAATCCCGCGTCCACATCACAGGAATATGATTCAGGTCCGGAACGATCGAAACTCTATCCGGAACGCAATCATCCAGCTCAAGAACAAACTCCCTGCGCGCAGGGAGCATCCATCCGCAGGCTGGATTGCACACATAACGAGCCGCATGGTAACGATTATCCGATCCGTCGCAGGCCAAGACTTCGACTCTTTCCTCCAGGGTTATGCTCGCCTGTGGTAAGTTCTCCGGATTCCACGATCTTTCAGTATCCTTGCCCCACTGACATAACGCAGCCTGCACGTTCTCCGGAACCCCCGTCCCCGCATGCTCCTTAAGGAAGGACAGTATCTTTTCCGGTCCCATTCCTGCTTCCGCTGCCTGTGCCACAGAGTCTCTGGTCAGACGGTAAACCGTCATAAGATCATCCGAGATGCGTTCCGTGCACATGGCAGCCGTATATTTAACCGTATAAGACACATCTGGTGGGATCAATAATTCAAAATCCGGTTGGATAAAGAGCTGCCCTTCCACGGGATGATTGCGGTTCCCCCCACTCAGCAAAGCTGATGGATCCATACGCCATCTAAAATGCAGCCTGCCTTCTTCATCGACTCCAAGATCGGTGTACCCGCACCCGGTCAGCAGCCGTACCCATGGAGCAGCATCCTGCACCGACAAGCTCTGTGCCTTGGACGCATCCCTTTCGGGCCGATCCATGCTGCTTGCCAGCAGCTGATCAACGGCAAACCAGATGCCTCTGGTTAGAGAAGAATCGCATATCCGCCAGGTAAAATGCTGATATTCCGCTTGATTCGGAACATAGCGCTCCATCATGTTAAGAAGCACTAATCGGTCCATCGCTTCACGCGGAAGTGCCAGCCAATGCTGCAATGCGGCCGTGTTTGCCTTCAGTGAGCCCTGCACCGGAGCTGCCAGCTCAAACGTGAGCAGCAGATCCAATATAACCGCGACATGAGGAGGGTAAGCTTCATCATGGGCATAACGGAGAAGAAGTCCCTCCACGTCGGACGGTGTTAGTTCTGCCACGCTACCAAGCCTCTGAATATGCTTCTTATGCAGAACCCCTTTGCCGGTCATAGCTGCGTGATGCTTGGCAATATATACGAGTACATTGAACAGATCGACTGTGATGCCACTCCTGCCTTCCTGCAGCAGCTTCACGGCTGTCGCGGTAAGCGGTTCAGGCTTCAGATGACAGAAAGCCTCCTGAAGCGTCTGCAGCTTGTCAAAAGGGATAAAGTACAGCCTCTCGCTCCATCCTTTTTTGACCGCCTGGACCCAGCCCTGCTGCCGCAAGGATACAAATGCGAGCTGCACCTCCATCCCGCTTAGACGCTGAACATGCATGGAGCGCAGCCTGTCGTCGTCAAAGCTCTGTCCCGCAAATCGGCGCCAGATGTGTTGGAGAACCGAACGCTCCTTCGGATGAAGCTGGTCTAAACTGCAGCGTCCCGCGCTGTTCTGCTGGTCCGTCATCTCCAGGAAGCCTCCTTCCCGCGAGATAATTCGAACCGAGAAGTCCCCGAAATCCCGCGCAGATCAACAGAACCCGGAGGCTTCGCCAGAACCGTCGTGATATGCATACCCCTGCTCAATCAAGAACAGCTGCCTCCGTATGGCAAACATCTCCTCCCGGCTATCCTCTGAGACTACTGCATAAAAATAAGCCCGGTTCTCCCCTTGCTTCGGCCGCAGCAAGCGTCCGAGCCGCTGTGCCTCCTCCTGCCTTGAACCATAGCTGCCCGAAACCTCGATCGCAACGGAAGCATCCGGCAAGTCCACTGCGAAATTAGCCACTTTAGAAACGACAAGCACGCGCACGGCTCCTTCCCGAAACGCCTTATACCATTCATTCCGCTGATCCTGCGCCATCTGTCCCGTAATGAGGGGTGCATCCAGTTGCCGGGCAATAGTATTGAGCTGATCCAGGTATTGGCCGATGACCAAGATTTGAGCTCCTTTGTGTAAATCCACGAGCTGCTTTACAACTAGCAGCTTGGACGGATTCTCGGCCGCCAGCCGATACTGCTCCCTTTTGCCAGCAGCCCCGCAAGCTTCTTTGAGTTCTTCCGGCATCGGCACCTTCATCTCAACGCAGTCCACCGAGGCAATCCAGCCCTGTTCCTCCAGCCGTTTCCACGGCATTTCATACCGTTTGGGACCGATCAGCGAGAACACGTCATGCTCCCGTCCATCCTCCCGAACCAATGTGGCCGTCAGGCCAAGCCTGCGTGTTGCTTGAATATCGGCCGTTGCACGGAACACCGGAGCAGGAAGAAGATGAACCTCATCATAGATGATCAAACCCCAACGGCGTTCGTTAAACAGCTTCATATGCGGCTGCTCATCGTCCTTTCCCTGGCGATGAGTCAAAATTTGATAGGTGGCTACCGTGACTGGCCGAACATCCTTGCGCTGACCGGAATATTCACCAATGTCATCGACAGACAGCGACGTTTTGTGTAACAGCTCGGTGATCCATTGTCTGACAGACGTTGTGTTGGAGGTAAGGATCAGCGTCTCACACTGCAGCTCGCGCATGGCAGCCATGCCGATCACCGTCTTTCCGGCTCCACAGGGCAGCACGAGCACCCCGTTGCCTCCTTCACCGCCGATATCCCTGAAGGATTCCACAGCTTTCTGCTGATACTCGCGAAGCTTGAATTCTTGATCAGCTTCTTCCGGCAACTCTCCGCTCGATTCCTCACTTCTTCTCGTATCCGGTCGTTCTCCCGCCCAGAAGATGTTCAAATATTGTCCATCCAGATATCCCGCATGATCCAGAACAGGATAGCCAAGCCGGGTCAGCTCCTGTTTTAATACGCCACGGCGGCCGGCAGACACCTCTGCCTCGTTCGGCGAAATAAACTGCACCCCGATCTCCACCAGAGAGTGCTTGGACTTCAGTTCCTGCATCACGGATTCCTCCTCACTGCGCAGGAGCAAGGAATGCTCAAGCGTTGGATGCGGAAGCAGCGACAACTGCCCGTAGCGGCCAACGATCCGTCCAACCTCTTCCAGAAGCGCTGCCGGCACGTCCCACCTTGACAGCGATTGGAGACTCGAGCAAATCATCTCTGCCGTCATTCCCGCGGCGGCGGCATTCCACAACGTCAACGGGGTCAAACGATATGTATGAAAAGTTGCAGGACTTTTGATCAAATCCGCATAGTGCGCCAATTGTTCTCGTGCGGCCTCAAATTCAGCATGCGTGGTTTCAAGAAGTATGGTCCGATCCCGCTGGACAATGCATGGTTTGTTGTGCACCATTTTTCCCTCCTCGTATCATATGGATCTCCGTTTTCCATAGCTGAGCTAAAAAAAGAAGCCCACATCCAATGTCATGGATCTGAACTTCCCCTATGATTTATAGGATTTCCAAAATACGAGGGTTCATGCGCTATGAATGCGATTTTCTATGGGTTCTATTCCCCATTCTGATAACTCGATACCATTTCTATCAGCAGCTTCGCCCCGTAACGCATCGCATCTTACATCAAAGTCAAACATCGGATGATGGTGAGGTATAAATCGCCTGCTTATCCGGGTTACCCGCCCCCACGAAAATAAAGCAGCCCGGGATCTCTTGCAGATAGTAAGCGAAATCCTCTGCAGGCATTAATTTAGGAGAGACCAGCACCTGCTCCGCTTCGAATACCTTAGGTGCCGTCCGAAAGAAACGCGCGGTTTCTGCTTCATCATTTACGACGGTCGGATAGCCGACGAGATATCGAACCGATGCCTCTGTGCCGTAGGTTTCCGAAACCGTCCGGGCCATATGCTCGATCCGCTCCCGGATCAAAACCCGGGTATGTTCGTCGAATGTGCGAACCGTTCCGGTAATCCGGCAAGTGGAGGCAATCACATTTTGCGCCGTCCCTGCTTGAAAGGTTCCTACCGTAACAACGGCCGGCTGAAGCGGATCAACGGTACGGCTTACGATCGTCTGGAGCTGCATGACAAGCGCTGCACCGGCCACCAAGGCATCAGCCGTAACATGCGGCATCCCGCCATGTCCTCCGCGCCCTGTAATATCAATGAAGAACTCATCTGCCGCTGCCATCAGCGGACCTGGCGCACTGGCTGCCGTCCCTACGGGGAACGGCGACCACAGGTGAAGTCCATACACCACGTTGGCTCCTTCAAGCGCTCCATCCTTGATCATCTCCACGGCTCCGCCGGGACACACTTCCTCCGCAGGCTGGAACATAAACCGAATCTCACCCTGAACCTCTTCCGGATACGTACTGTAATATGCCGCAGCACCGAGCAGCATGGAGGCATGACCATCATGTCCGCAAGCGTGCATAACCCCTTGAACCTTGGATTTGTATTCACAGCTTTTACCGTCTTCAATCGGCAGCGCGTCCATATCGGACCGCAGCACCACGGTCTTGCCGGGTTTATCCCCTTTTAGAATGCCTATAACACCATGCCCGCCTACGTTCGTCTTGACCTCCAGACCCAACTCCTGAAGCCGGGACGCTATAAATGCTGAAGTTTCTTTCTCCTGGAACGAAAGCTCCGGGTTCATATGTAAATGACGCCGCCATTCCACCATCCGTGGAAACCACTGCTCCCAAAAAACTTCCTTCGTCAAGTTGCATCATCCTCTCCCCGCTATTATTGCGGCTCAATCGATCGCAAGAAATCCGTAAAGCTTACTTAACAGCAGTCCATGCCCGACCATCGCATCCATATGGCTGCCCTCCTTCATCTTGCGATACACCTCCCTGAGCGGAACCCACACAGCTGTCACATCTTCGTCATCCTCTTGATTCGACTCCTTCTTCCCGGACACCTTCAAATCGTCGGTGAAATAATAATGCACGCAGCGGTTAGCCAGGGAAGCCATTGGATAAGCGCAACTCATATAGGTCAGATCCTTGCAAAGAACACCCGCTTCTTCCTCAAGCTCCCGCTTTACGGCCAGCGCGCGTTCCTCCCCCGGCTTAACCGTCCCGCCCGGGAGCTCCCACGTGATTTCATTAACCGCTTCACGATGCTGACATACCAACAATAAACAGCCCTGATGAACAGCCACCACCGCCGCCGATTCCGGAATCTGGTCCATCACAACAATTTCCTTCTGCGTGTTTTCTTCCACTGCGTAATAATCCGTGCGGTAAACGATGCGATTCATAGGTAATTTCCACCCTTCATCTGAATTGAAGCCCTATGAATATATAACCACTGGAATGGAAAGCGTACATTTCACAGCGTTTTCACTTTCTTTTATTCTAACAGAAAAGAAGAATGCCTGTCGTTATCAAAATCTCTTCTGGATAAAAGGTCTCAAATGAAGCGTGACGGGCGCTTCAGGCTTGCACAAGTTCCTGAAACATACTATCATATTAAAGAACTTTGCAAGGACTATTAAGGGGGTTACGACCACATGATTTTCGAAAATACAGGCTTGGACGGATTGCACAGTGATTTAGCTTACCTTGACGAATGTGCTGAGAAAGTTGGCTTCATTCGTTGGCAGTGGGAATACTACCGTGCTACATATGACTTGAAAATCGAAGATAAAAAAAATCAGGCTGAGTACTTCCTGCGCATGAACACCCGTGCGGTTGAAGGCAAGCTCGAAAAACCGGATACCATCCTCAAAATCGAAGCGGTATACCTGGGTAAAGCTACGTTCCCGCACGGACTTGAGTATGAATCCATGGCTCCTCAGCCTGTTATGAATGTGGCAACCAAGAAGCTTCAAGAGCTCAAAGCTCTTCTGGAAGCGTAAGGTCGAACATTATGAATACGACCAAACCTCAGCCGAAGAGAGGGACGCCTGATTTTCAACTGCTGATCCTTACCTTGCTGTTAGTGGGATTCGGACTGATCATGGTGTTCAGTTCCAGCTCCAGCTTGGCCGTTTTCAATGAAAAATTTAATAACGATCCACTGCATTTTACGAAACGGCAAGTCGCATTTGCGGTCCTTGGCACGTTGGTTATGTTTGTCACGATGAACATCAACTACAAGAAATTCAAGAAGCTCTTTATTCCGGTGTTTTTTCTGACACTGATTCTGTTGATTCTTGTGGTCATCATCGGCTCAGCCACCAACGGAGCCACAAGCTGGTTCAACTTGGGGAAACTTGGCATTCAGCCGACCGAGCTTGCCAAAATTGCGACCATTGTCTATCTGGCAGCGCTGATCACCAAAAAAGGGGAACGAATCCGTCAGTGGAAGGGCGGTTTCTTCCCCGTACTCATTATTGTGGGGATCGTTGCCGGCCTTATCATGCTCCAGCCGGATTTAGGCTCCTGCTTCATTCTGGTCGCTACCAGCGGCCTGCTGATCTATGCAGGCGGAGCCAGCCTCAAGCATATTCTCGGCTGTATCTCGCTGGTTGTGCTCGGTTTGGCGCTCACACTGGGTATCGGATCGCTCTTTAACTCCGGCGGTGACCAGGAGCAGGCCTCCAAGAACTATAAAGTGGGCCGTATCGAGGCTTTCATGGACCCGTTCCAAGATGAATCAGACACTGGCTACAATTTGGTTCAATCGCTGATTGCTATCGGTCAGGGTGGTCTTACCGGGGCCGGTTATGGAGAAAGTGTGCAGAAGCTGCATTACCTGCCGAATCCCTACAATGACTTTATCTTCTCCGTCATCGGTGAAGAATTCGGCTTTATCGGAACCGCCATCTTCCTGCTGCTCTATCTATATTTCATACTGCGGGGAATCATTGTTTCACTTCGCTGCTCGGATCCGTTCGGGACGTTAACAGGTGTCGGAATTATGGGACTCATCGCCATCCAGGCATTCATCAACATCGGCGGAGTGACCAATACCATTCCGATTACCGGTGTTACCCTTCCGTTCATCAGTTATGGCGGATCTTCGCTGCTGGTAATGATGCTGAGTATGGGCATTGTGCTCAGCATATCTAGAGACAGCAACCGTCCGATGAAAGAGGAGCAGGTTAAATCCGTAATTAAAAAAGACTACCGGGCAACCGTGTAGTCTTTTTTCTTCATTTTTTTCATTGTTTGCGGGGGAAGTAACCCCCTAGGATTTGTCTTATTTTGCTCGAAACTGAATATCGTCGATTTCATCGTCTTTAAATGCTACACCTTCGACCTTCACGTTTACCTCAACCACACGAAGCCCTGTCATGCTCTCCACTGCTTCGCGGACATTCTGTTGAAGCATGCGGCACACTTCATGTATAGGTGTCTCATAGAGCACGATAATCCGCAGATCGATCGCAGCTTCCAGCTGCCCTACTTCTACCGTAACACCCTTTTGCACATTTTTGCCGCTCAGTCGCTTAGCCCAGCCTTCTGACAATCCACCGGACATTGCTGCAATACCTGGGGTTTCCAAGGCAGCCAATCCGGCAATTTTCGAGACGACATCATCCGATATTCGAATCAAACCGTTATCCAGTTGAAGTTGTTCCGTCATGCCATATCCTCCTTCACCTCATTATCCGTTATTGTAAATGGTAACGGACCTAAAAAGCAAATGCTCACTTCGACAAAAGCCGGATTAATTTTTCAAAAAAATTGGGTATATTGTAAAAAGTAATACGAGAATCGTCGTTTCGACTCGTATAGAACTTATCATTACATAAACTAAAGGTAGGTGCAGGTTATGAAAAAGTGGTTGAATCCCTCGCTTCTCATCTTTACCTTTCTGCTGAGCGCACTTGGGCACTTTGCGAATTGGAATTTCACGCTCCAGTTTATTTTGTCTTCCATTTCGGTTATTTTTGTGGCCGGCTTTCTGGGCAGGGCAACCGAAAGTGTTGCGCATTACGCCGGTCAGCGGCTCGGGGGGTTCCTCAACGCCACCTTCGGAAATGCGGCGGAGCTGATCATCGCAATCCTTCTGATCAAAGAAGGTTTGTACGATATGGTCAAGGCAAGCATCACCGGCTCCATTATCGGCAACCTGCTGCTCGTGTTGGGTCTCAGCCTGTTTGCCGGAGGACTGAAGTTTAAAATCCAGAAATACAACGTGACGCTGGCGGGCCTGAATGGATCACTGATGACGCTGGCCATCATTGCGCTATTTGTCCCTGCAGTCTTTCTGAACACCCACTCCATTACGGAGGGACAAACCAAAACGCTCAGCCTCATTGTCGCGGGAATTCTAATTGTGGCTTACCTCGCATGGCTTGGGTTCTCGATGATCACGCATAAAAATTATTTAGCGGATGTCAGTGATGATCATCATCAGGATGCGCTGCCGCACGAGCACGGTCCCACCTGGTCCAAGAAACGCTCGATTCTGTTCCTTGTGGTTGCAACCGTCATGGTTGCGTTTGTAAGCGAATGGCTTGTCGGAGTGCTTGAGCCGATCAGCCATGAGTACGGTCTCAGTGAGCTTTTTATCGGGGCATTCCTTGTGGCCATTATCGGTAACGCGGCCGAGCACAGTGCAGCCATCATGCTCGCCATGAAGAACAAGATCGGTGCTGCGGTTGAAATTGCCGTTGGCAGCAGCCTGCAGATTGCCTTGTTTGTTGCTCCGGTGCTTGTCTTCATCAGTTTCTTTCTCGGCAATACAATGGATCTCGTGTTCACCACGCTCGAGCTGGTTGCAATCGGCGTCGCCGTATTCATTGCAAGGTCCATCACGCAGGATGGAGCCTCTAACTGGTATGAGGGCCTTCTGCTGATCGCTGTATATGTAATTTTAGGCGTCTCTTTCTTCATGGTATAGGCACAGCCGCAGCCCCGGTATGAATGCAAGAAAAACCGCATGTCAAAAAACGCATGTCGTGTGGGCGCGACATGCGTTTCTCTATGTATGCGCCTGTACAAGTACAGGCTATTTGGATTGATTCATGGCTTCGTACAGGAGCGCCAGATTGCGTTCAAGCTTGCTGATCAGCTGCTTTCCCGTACTTTCCGGAAGAAGCCCGGCCCGCACCGCGAAATCAACCTCTTTTGAAAAACCGTACATTTGGGTATCCAGCACTTCCTCATAGAGAGGACAATAACGGGTCGCCAGATTCTCCATCTGTACTTCAATAAGCTTTAGGATTTTATCTGCATCTTCATGAAGAAGACTGATCGCTTTTAGATTCAGCTGTTCCTGTAAATCAGATGAAGTCATGATCTTCCCCCCTATGTCAAAAATCACAGCACAGTTACTATCTTTAATATTAGTCGAAATCGAATCTCAATACAAGGACCTGAATAAAATAGACCCCTGCTCTACGAAAAAACACCCTTCCATTGAATGGAAGGGTGTTTTTGGCGACTGTTATTCAGCCACGACGGATACATTCAAACCATGTTTGGTGAATACGTCGATCATTGCTTTTTTAGCTTCATCAGCATCTGGTCCGTGTACATGCAGTTCATAGCTTTGGCTGTTGACAAGCGTTGTGAACAGACCCAAGATGCTTTTCACATCGATGTACTTGTTCTCTGCCTGCAAAACGATAGAGGAAGAGAACTGGCTAGCGGTTTGTGAAATTTCCACGATAGATTGATTATTGGACATACGAATCCCTCCGTAACTTTAGGATCTGAATAAAGCTCATCACTGCACCTTCATGATACATTGAATCCGTTTTCTTATGCAACATTTTTTCCAATCTATTTAAGATTTTCCGGATTTAACGCTGCGAGTTCTGGAATCACAAATATACCATCCTTGCGAATCAGACGATCGTCAAAGTAGATTTCCCCGCCGCCGTACTCAGGCCGCTGGATTAAAACCAGATCCCAGTGAATGGAGGAGCGGTTGCCGTTGTCTGTTACATCATATGCTTGACCTGGCGTAAAATGCAGGCTTCCAGCGATTTTCTCATCGAACAGAATATCTTTCATCGGCGTCAAAATGTACGGATTAAAACCGATGGCAAACTCACCGATGTATCTTGCACCCTCATCCGAATCCAAAATCTCGTTCAGACGCTTGGTGTCGCTGCCCGTTGCTTCTACGATTTTCCCGTTTTCAAAGCGGAATTTAATATTCTCGAAGGTTACCCCGTTATACAAAGTCGGCGTGTTGTAAGAGATGGTTCCATTAACAGAGTTGCGAACAGGAGCCGTGTACACTTCGCCGTCCGGAATATTTTTCTGACCGGAGCATTTTTCGGCACCGATGTTTTTGATCGAGAAGCCGAGTTCCGTACCGGGTCCGACAATACGAACCTTATCGGTGTTTCTCATCAGCTCGGCCAAAGGATCCTGGGCACGGTCCATTTTGGAATAATCCAGATTGCAGACATCAAAGTAAAAATCCTCGAATGCCTCTGTGCTCGTGTTGGCGAGCTGCGCCATACTGGCGTTGGGATAGCGGAGAACTACCCATTTCGTGCGCTTGACACGCTCTTCGCTATGTACCGGGTGGGAATAAAGGGCATTGTACAGCTTCATATTCTCCTCAGGCACGTCAGCCATATCGTTGACGTTCTCGCCTGCACGTATGCCGATGTAACAATCCATTTGTTTCATACGCTCCAGGTCCAACTCGGCCCACAGCTCCAGCTGCTCCTTGTTGGCATTCTTCAGCATGGCGCGTTGAACCGTGCGGTCGGTCAACTGTACGAACGGACGGCCTCCTTGATTCCCGACCTCCTCAATGATCGCATTCAGCAAATCACGCTCCGATCCGATCATCTCGATGAGCACATTTTCTCCCGGCTGCATATCAACGGAATAATTCACGAGATTCTGAGCCAGTTTCTGAATTCTGGGATCACGCATATGTCTTATCCTCCTTGTGTTGACTGTTCCCTACTTCAATAATTGAACAGCGGTAAATTTATAGATTATTGTAGCATGGAAGCCGGCTTGCGTCAGCGCTCCACGTGAAAAATATTTTCACGTCACTTACGTCAATAGCCGGTAAATGTAACTTCAGACAAGAGCGTTTCCGTCCGAGTCTTGCCGTGGCTATCTATAAATGAAAGCTTTCGCTCCATCGTTAATTTGGCTGGAAGATGGTTTTTCTTGTTAATTGTCAAATGACTTACGGAAAGAGCATCCGCCTTCTGCAGCCTATTCCTCATCTCTTTATAATCTCTTTCCCACACGGTCTTCAGCTGTTTACGCACCTTGGGATTGTCGCTGTATAGCGGGTCTCCTTTACGCTCAATCCGCTCTGCCAGCACCTTCATCTGTTCATCCAAGGAGCCATATGCCATCTCGGCTGCCGCTTCCGGGGACAATTCGATTCGAAGCACCTTCGTCCCTCTTGCCGCGCCGAGCTCTTGAGTCACCGTCTTCTCCGAATTACCCAAATACTCCAGCAATTCCAACGGATTGAGGCGGGTCATCCACATTTCGTCAGCTCCCTGTGATGAGAGTGTGCTCCACCTGCCTTGCTTGCGCTTAAGTGTCACTTTAAGCCCATCTGCTTTATATATCGAATCCGCCGGTCCCTTTTCTTGAAGCAGCTTCGCGGCCTCGCCTTTTGACGATAACGTTAAATCCTTGTGATGCTGCAAATGCCCTTCAAATGCCATACTTTGCTGAAACGGACCATTCTCCTCGCTCCGAATCGCCGCCTCCCCTTTAAATGAGAAATTGTCGATGCCAGACAGTCCCGAAAGGGCACGATTGAACGATTCTTCGGCGGACAGCTGTTCCTGCCAGGCACATCCCGTTAAGCAGCTTATGAGCAAAATCATTCCGATGAGTGTCCATAATTTCCTCATTCTCATAATCATCAGCCTCTCGTTGATCTTGCTCTTAGGCTATCCGCGGCTCATGACATTATTCAGATTACAAAAAAAACCCTGCAGCCACTCAGCTGCAGAGTTGTTAGTCCAAAGCAATCTCGGCTCCCGCCCTCTCCACGACGATCCGGTTGCGCCCGCTATTCTTCGCTTCGTACAGCGCCATATCCGCTCGATAGAAGAGCGATTCCACACTGATCTTGTCGTTGGTCCAGTTCCACTCGGAAACGCCGCAGGAAACCGTGACTCTCGGATCGGTCTCCTCCGCCACCCTTAAACGAATACGCTCAGCTACCTGCACTGCCTGTTGAATGCCGAGTCCAGGCAAATACACCGCCAATTCCTCGCCGCCCCAACGGGCAGGAATATCGCTGTGTCGAATGGTACTTTTCACAATGCTGCTGACCTGCTTCAGGATCTTGTCGCCTCTCTGATGGCCAAACGTATCGTTAACCAGCTTGAACTCATCGATATCCACAACAATCAGAGAACCGCAAAAATCTCGGTTTTGACATTCATGAATCATCTCATCAAGATAATGTCTTGCATACAGTTCAGTCAGCATATCCCGATTCGCCATTCGTCGCACCTCGGCATGCAAAAAGGCATTGCCGATTGCCAGACCGATATGGCTTGTAAGCGCTTGAAGCAGACGATAGCTGTCATATGAGAAATAATGCCGCTTCGCGTGTGTTAAGAGAACCACGCCCCGAACCTCGCCGTTAACCGTCAGCGGAGTTGCAATCATCGAGCTTGAATTCGTGCTGTCCATCAGTCTCGACTCCGCCGGACGTTCTTCATGATAATCCGACAGAATGAGCGGCTCCTTCGAATGATAGACCAGACCGCCCAGACCGTAATCCTTCTCAAAGACCTCCTTCGCCAGCCACTCGGCGTTGCAGGACACCACTTCAAGGCCGCCAAGCTCCTCGTTGTATATCAGAATGCAGCAATAATCCGCCTCTAGGATTTTGAGCAACTCATGGTTGGCAAATTGGAATATTTCCGCCAAATGCAAGCTTTTGTTCAGGCGCTGCGTCAGCTCATTAATCATACGGAGCTCGTGGATCATCAGGTTGGACTGCTCGTACAGCTTGGCATTCTCAAACGCTGTACCCGCCGCATCGGCCATCATGCCGAGCAATTCCAAATCCATGTCCGGCAGTTCGGATTTGTCCACTTCCACGTGAAGCACGCCGTAAACTCCTTGCTTGCCCCCCATTGGAATCCCGATCTCCACTATAGGATGAGGAGGCTCATGTTCACGGATCGTCAAGGTGCCTTCCATAAATGTTCGGACGTAGACCTCCTCCTGCCAGTGATGGAGAAGCAAGGGACGCACCAGCGGATGCCCGCTTTCATGATCCTGGGACATAAACAATTCGACTTTCGCCCTAGGATACAGAGCCAGGACACTATCAATGGCCTCAATAAGCACGTTGTCCACATTAATCTGAACATGCATCCGCTTTACATACTGAAATAAAATGGAACGGCGATGAACTTCGCGCTCCGCCTGGGAATGAACTTTCTCCAGATCATCAGCAAATATGTATTCGAGCTGGCGATAGAAGCAGGAGCGAAACAACAAGGCATGACTCTCTGCCAGCATAAGCGACTGCTCCTGTTCCATGGCATCTGTAGAGACGCAGACCAGCACCCCAAACAAATCGCCATGAACACGGGTGAACAGCGGAACAGAGCATAGCACTCTCCCCTCAAACGACTCCTTACCCATACCTGCCGCGGCTTCTTTAGCAATCATAGTATCCGATAGCGTATCGTCTTCGCTCGCATAAAGGTATTCTCTTATTTCAGGTGCCCCTGTCAGCCAAGTCCCCTCATGAGAAAGAAGGGCCCAGCTGAATTTCTTCATCGCTTGTGTGCCTGCACTTTCTCTCTGCCACTCCATATAGCTGTCTGTTATGAGAGGCTGAAGGTAAGGGAAATCATGGGGTGTAATATCCAAGCCCTGAAGCCAAAGACAAGGCTCATTTCCCGGAATAGGCCCGGAATCATTGAACATGACCACAGAACCGGGAGAGCTTTCGTACACTTTCCGTTGTTCTTCTGACATATTGGGCGCTCCTTTGCACCATTATAAAAGGCCTATCCAAGACTGGCGTTCCGATTCATAATGTAAGGATCCATTAGTGCTGCCGCTTTAGATTGCGGTAACCCAGCTGTTCAACATGTTGGGGAGTATAATCACCGAAAACGTTCCGTTATGTAACTAGATAAATGCGACTACTTAATTCACTAATATCTTACTCTTTTCTACCCATTTTTGCATTAAAATTTATGCGTTTTTCACAATATTTTTAGGTCCATGGTCCTATCGACAAATTTAGACAAAAAACAAGAAATGGTAAGTTACAGGTTGAACTTGACTTTATATCATTACTTCATATAATATTTATTGTTGAGTAAGAATGCAATGCATTCGATGAATTTGGGCGGGTTGTGTCACCCTCACGTTATTTGTTACTGACAGGACAGCGGCTGAACTTTCCTGACAGAT
This sequence comes from Paenibacillus vortex V453, assembly GCF_000193415.1. Lineage (NCBI taxonomy): Bacteria > Bacillati > Bacillota > Bacilli > Caryophanales > Paenibacillaceae > Paenibacillus > Paenibacillus vortex. The sequence goes on along the minus strand of NZ_ADHJ01000018.1, from coordinate 78,176 downwards.
CTTCCGGAAATCACGGGTTAGAGTAAACAAATACGGCGCAAATAGAGCCCTAATGAAACTTTAATTAAAAAGGAGTCTATATAACATGGCACGTTACACCGGTCCTAAATTTAAATTAAGCCGTCGTCTGGGAATCTCCCTGAGCGGTACAGGTAAAGAATTGGCAAAACGCCCTTTCCCTCCAGGTCAGCATGGTCCTAACCAACGGAGAAAAGTAAGCAACTACGGTATGCAGCTTCAAGAAAAGCAAAAGCTGCGTCACATGTACGGCTTGGGCGAGAAGCAATTTAAAACCCTGTTTAACAAAGCAACTAGCATGAAAGGTATTGCTGGTGAGAACTTCATGTTCCTGCTTGAGAGCCGTCTGGACAACCTGGTTTACCGTCTTGGCTTCAGCAACAGCCGCGCAGGCGCTCGTCAATTGGTTGCTCACGGTCACGTGACTGTGAACGGCAAGAAAGTCGATATCGCTTCTTACGCTGTAAGCACAGGCGATGTTATCGGTCTTCGTGAAAGAAGCCGCAGCCTCTCTTCCATTAAGGAAGCTTTGGCTAACCGTGTACATCTTCCAGCTTACATCGAGCTTGATGAAGCTTCAATGGAAGGAAAGTACATCCGTCTTCCAGAGCGTTCCGAACTTTCCCAAGATATCGACGAGAAACAAATCGTCGAGTTCTACAACCGTTAAGATTAACGCAGAACTCAAAAAACCTGAAGGCTCCTGCCTTCAGGTTTTTTTATGCCTAAATACGGACCCTCTTGATTCATCCGATACCCAACAGAGTGTAAAACCGTCTTGTGTCTTTTCTCTCTGTGATCACGTACTTTACTGTGCCTTTGTTTTAAGAAAGCTTTAATCTGGCAAATTTACGTTTGCCCACCTGAATAATATCGCCATCTTGAGGAGTGATTTCACCATAGATGTCAGTCCATTTCTCTTCATTCCATTTTACAGCGCCCTGCTGGATTGACCGCCTGGCCTCAGCGTTCGAAGCCGCAAAGCCAAGTTGCGTAAGCAGCTTGATCAAACCAATCTTGCCGTTCTCCAGTGTCTCTTCGGCTACAACGAAATCCTCAATCTCTTCAGGCAGAGCATGCTGCTGGAAGACGGTTACAAAATGCTGCTGGGCAGCATCCGCTGCTTCCATTCCATGATACATACGTACCAAAGTGTGCGCCAGCCCCATTTTGGCATCCCGAGGATGTACACTTCCGTCCTGTAGCCCTGTCTCCAGCTTGTTCAAATCCTCGCTTCTTGCATCGGTAGCCAGCCTATAGTATTTCAGCATGAGCTCATCCGGAACGGACATGGTTTTGCCATAAATTTCGTTAGGTTCTTCATCGATTCCGATGTAATTGCCCAGGCTTTTACTCATCTTCTGCACGCCGTCAAGTCCTTCGATAATCGGCATTGTGATCGCAACCTGCGCCTCTGTGCCATACTCCTTCTGCAAAGTACGCCCCATCAGCAGGTTGAACTTTTGATCTGTACCGCCAAGCTCTACATCGGTCTTAAGCGCAACGGAATCCATTCCTTGCATCAGCGGGTAAAAAAACTCGTGAATACTGATCGGCAGCCCGTTTTGGTAACGTTTAGTGAAATCATCACGCTCCAGCATACGTGCAACGGTTACCTTTGCCGACAAACTGACAACTTCTGCAAAAGTCATCGGTGCGAGCCACTCGGAATTGTAGTATATCTTTGTTTTATCAGGGTTCAGCACTTTGTAAATTTGTTTTTTGTACGTTTCCGCATGATGCTTCACTTCTTCTTCCGACAACTGCTTACGCGTTTCGGATTTACCGGTTGGATCCCCGATTCGGCCGGTAAAGTCGCCAATGATGAGTTGCACCTGATGACCAAGCTCCTGAAACTGGCGCAGTTTCTGCAGCACGACGGTATGGCCTACGTGAAGATCCGGCGCAGACGGGTCCATTCCCAGCTTCACACGCAGCGGCTCGCCGGTTACGACCGATAGCATCACCTTATATTTCATCTCATCTTCCGGAACGATCTCCACGGCCCCACGGGAGATGACCTCCATCTGACGCTCTACCTCCTGCCGCTGTACCATTGACAATAGTTCCCACTTCATGTTTCAGCACGCCTCCTCTCTATTATGAAACGCAAAAAAGCCCCTTCTCATCCCAAGGGACGAGAAGGAGCGCTCGCGTTACCACCCTAATTAAAACCCGTCTTCACACAAAACCTTCGCGCAAAAAAACGGATTTTCACTTCATTACCATAACGGAATTGTCATCCCGGAACCGGACTACACAGCAGCTGTGCACCAAATACGCAGCTCTTATTCCCCCGGACAGCTCTGGACGGTAATTCAAAGGGGTATCGTTATCGGTTTGCACCAGCCACCGACTCTCTGAAACGATAGGATCCGCCTTCTACTGGAGTCCTTCAACGCTTTTTTCGATATGAACTTTGCATTATTTGTAACATAGGCTTTGCGAAAAAGTCAAACTTCCTCAAAAAAGGACACGCTATACGTGTACACATGATTCAAAACCTTCGATTTATGCTATAATAGGTGCGTTAAAAGGAGGAGTATACATTCATGGTTGAGGAGAAAAAACAGGAGCCTGAGAAACAGAAAAAACCGCGCAAACGGTCCTTTCTGCGGGTTTTCGGATCCGTTATCGGATGGCTCTTTGTGGTAGGTCTGATGGGCGCTTTGTTCGCCGGAGGAGCCGTAGCCGGCTATGTAACCTCTATCGTTGAGAATGAGCCAGTAAGATCAAGAGCGCTCATCGAGAACACGATGAACGATAATGCCATAACCGGCTTCGCCTACTTCGCGGATGGCTCACCGATAGGACAGCTTAGAACCGAAGAAGACAGACGACCGGTGGAGTTCAAGGAGCTCCCCCAGCTTGTTAAAGATGCCGTCGTATCTATAGAAGACAACCGGTTTTATACACATAAGGGTGTTGACACTAAAAGGTACAGCTCGCGCCGTAAAGGAACGTGTGCTGAATGAGTCCGGTCCAAACCGGCGGCAGTACCTTGACACAGCAGCTCGCCAGGCTAACTTTCCTAAGTCGCGATAAAACCGACAACCGCAAGGTTAAGGAAATGCTGCTGGCCATGCGTATGGAACGTTTTTTAAGTAAAGATCAAATTCTAACAGCTTACTTGAACAAGGTTCCTTACGGTAACGGCTCAAGCGGATACCAGTTGTTCGGCATCAAGGCCGCCGCTCGAGGGATATTCAACATCAACAATCTGAATGACCTGAACGTTGCTCAAGCAGCATATTTGGCAGGTCTTCCGCAGCTTCCATCCTCCTACTCTGCCTTCAACGGCAAGGGAGAAATTTGAATGAGAAGGCATTCAACCGCGCGGTGAACCGCCAGCCACCGGGTACTGGCGAGCATGCTCGAGGAAGGCAAGATAACCCAAGCTCAATATGAAGAGGCTAAAGCATTTGATATCAAACAATCACTTGCCCCTCGCACGCAGAAGGCTTATGTGACTTATCCTTATCTCATGATGGAAGTAGAACGCCAAGCATCGAATATTCTGATGAAACTGGGTCAGGAAGCGGATGAGAACGCAAAAGGCGCCCAAGGGAACTCAGAGCTTATGGATGCTTCCAGAACTCAGCTGAGTACTGGCGGTTACCGTGTTTACACAACGATTGACCGTACATTGTACAAAACGATGCGCACCATTGCGGAGGATGATAGCAACTATCTCCCTGACAGCGCGGAAAAAGGAATGGAACAGACCTCCGCCATGATGATTGACAACAAAACCGGCGCCATTCTCGGTATGATCGAGGGCAGGGATTTCAACACCGAACAAATGAACTATGCTACGCAAATGAAACGACAACCTGGATCTGCCATGAAACCTATTGCCGCCTATTTACCGGCACTGGATTCAGGGGCACTCCAGCCTGCGAGCGTAGTCGATGATTCACCCATCATATTAAAAGACTACAGCAAGGTGTACCACATCCCTAAAAACTCGTACACCGGGTACAGAGGATTGATGACAGCCAGGCAGGCACTCAACGATTCGACCAATACGGTGGCACTCAAGCTGTTTAACAACACGGTCGGCATTGAAAAGGCTTGGGAGTTTTCCAAGAAGCTGGGCATCACTACCTTGGAGGAAGACGATTATAATGCTTCAACCGGTGTACTGGGGGGATTGCATTACGGAGTAACGGTAGAAGAGCTTACCAATGCTTACAGCGCCATCGGTAACCAGGGTAAATTCACCGATGCATTCATGATTGAAAAAATCGTGGATTCCAAAGGAAAAATCGTCTACAAGCACGATGTAAAGCCGGAACAGGTATTCTCCGAGCAGACAGCGTATCTCATGACGGATATGCTTCGAACCGTTATTACGAACGGTACAGGCAGCAAGGTTAGAGACAATTACAAGAAATTTAATGAAGTTCCGGTTGTCGGTAAAACGGGCTCCACCCAGAATTACGGGGATGTCTGGTTTATGGGTTATTCGCCTGACATTACACTCGGAGTATGGGTCGGATACAAGGAGCAAAAAAATACTCTGGTTGGCGATCAGCGCAAGCACGCCCAAGCCATTTGGGCAAGAATCATGAACGAAGTGACAGACGTCAAACCGGACCTGTTCCCTACCAAAACGTTCGAGAAACCGGAAGGCATTATCTCCAAAACTGTCTCCGCATACAGCGGTAAAATACCGACGGCATTAACGGACAAATTCGTAACGGATCTGTTCAATGCGAAGTTTGTACCTACTGAAAGCGATGACGGTGTCGCAAAGGCGAAATATATCACTTACCGGGGTGTAAATTACATTCCGCAGGAAGCAACGCCGCTTGATATGCTCAGGGAGCAAATCGTAATCAAGCGAGAGAAACCGCTTGATGAATTGATTGTTGAGCTGCAGAATGCCCTGAAAGTCATGAAAGGAGATAAGCGACCTCTAGAATCTTATCTTCCACAAGACGCAAAGAAAGGCATGCCAAGCAAGGTCGACCCAAGAACCGATGATGGCAAAGCCCCTACTCCACCGAAAAATGTACATTATTCGATGGGCAGCGGTTCGATAAGCTTTAATGCCAGCGGATCGCCTGACGTTGTCGGATACCGACTCTTTAAATCCATTAACGGCAGTCCGTATACGCATCAAGGTCAGGTTATCCTTGGCGACGAAAGCCTTGTCTTCTCAGGCCTTGGGGCTAACGGCATGTTTGCCACGTATTATGTTGTAGCCGTTGATGTAGCCGGGAAAACATCCGAGCCAAGTGCAATTGTGGGCGGTACCACACCAGGATTCCCTCTTCCAGGCGAAACTGGAACGAATCCTGATGATACCATCGACAATCCGGATGACGGGATCACGGAGGAAGATCCCAATATCGATCCTGGACTCGGGAATGAAGGTGCTTCAACCGTACCGACTGCACCGGGTCAGCCGACCCTGGTGGCTACTCCTGAGGGCTTCTCGGCCAGCTGGAGCGGCAATGCTCCAGAGGAAGAGGTAATGGTCTACAACATTTACATCAGTCCAAATAGCGACGGCAACTACCAAATTCTTGGCTCTAGCAAGAGTACGGAGTTCTACTATTCCTCTGGTGGTCCGATAGGCGGTACCTATAGAATTACTGCTGTGAATCCGATCGGTGAATCCCCGGCTTCACCGGCCGTATATTTTGAGAAGAAATAGTTGCGTTAAATAGAAAGCCAGTCCCTCTTACAGATTACCTGTTCGAGGGGCTGGCTTTTTTGTTAGAATCAGTTCATCGTATCTTCTCCGAACACAGAACGCATATAACAGAAGTTACTACTTGCTGGATCAGGTTGACGGGCCTCTATAAGTTTATGCTTCCTAATCTCTTAAAAAAGGCTGAGAACGAGCATGGTCGAAACCGTGCTCATTCTCAGCCCTGCATCGATTCTTAGCTTAATCTTCAATCGTGGACAGATCACCTGTAGGAAGATCCAGCTCCCACGCTTTCAGTACGCGGCGCATAATCTTACCGGAACGTGTCTTCGGAAGTTTATCCTTAAACTCAATTTCCCGTGGGGCTGCGTGAGCAGATAATCCTTCCTTCACAAAACGGTAAATTTCATCCTTGAGCTCCTGAGAAGGAGTATATCCTTCACGCAAGGAGATAAAGGCCTTGATGATCTCGCCTCTGGTAACGTCAGGCTTACCGATAACGCCTGCTTCGGCAACAGCCGGATGCTCAACCAGTTTGCTCTCTACCTCGAACGGTCCAATCCGCTCGCCTGACGAATTGATAACATCGTCGATTCTGCCCTGGAACCAGAAGTATCCTTCTTCATCCATATACGCCGAGTCACCTGAAATGTACCAGCCTGGAATTCGGAAATATTCTTCATACTTCGCTTCGTTATTCCAGATTCCTCTCATCATGGACGGCCATGGAGTCTTAATTGCCAGATTCCCCATCGTGTACGGAGCTACTTCTCGCCCTTGATCATCCAGGATCGCGGCCGTAATGCCTGGCAGCGGGCGTCCCATGGATCCTGGCTTGATTGCCATGCCCGGATAGTTACAGATCAGCTGACCGCCAGTTTCTGTCATCCACCACGTATCATGAATACGCTGGTGATAAGCCTTGTGACCCCAACGGACAACCTCGGGGTTAAGCGGCTCGCCGACGGACAACACGTGGCGCACATTGCTCAAATCATACTGGTCGATAAGCTCCGAGCCTGCACCCATCAACATACGGAATGCAGTCGGGGCGCTGTACCATACCGTCACTTTATTGTTTACCAGCGTGCTGTACCAATCCTGCGGACTGAAACGGCCACCACGGACAACATTCGTAACCCCGTTCAACCAAGGTGCAAAAATACCGTACGAAGTACCCGTTACCCAGCCCGGATCCGCCGTGCACCAATATATATCATCTTCCCTTAAGTCCAAAACAACCTTGCCGGTATAATAATGCTGAATCATCGCATTCTGCACATGATACACGCCCTTCGGTTTCCCGGTAGAGCCTGATGTATAGTGCATGATCAATCCATCTTCCCGCTCAAGCCATTCAAGCTCCAGATCACTGGATGCAGCTTCTACTTCTTCGAAGTAACTTACTAGCCGCGGATCCTCTTCCTCCAGTTCACCAACCACAAAAATATGCTTCAGCTCAGGCAACTCGTCTCGCTTTACACGCGACAACAATGCAGGCGTAGTGATCAGCGCAACAGCTCCGCTGTCCTCCAAACGGTCCTTCACCGCCGTCTCCATGAATGCTTCAAACAGGGGTCCAACCACAGCGCCGACTTTCAAAATACCCCAACAGTCCTGCATAGAGTTCGGGACCACGCGGCATAAAGATAAAGACCCGATCTCCTTTGCCGACACCATACTTGCGCAGCACGTTGCCGAATTTGTCGGATTGCTCTTTCAATTGTGCATAAGTAAGAGATTCCTCGCGTGAAGCATCGCTATACAAGAGAGCAATTTTGTCTCCTCGTCCCTCCGCTACATGCCGGTCAATAGCCTCATACGCCATATTCACTTTACCCGACTCATACCAAGTAAAATGTCTCTCGATTTCGTCCCATGAAAACTCGGAGCGTGCCTGCTCGTAACTCTTCATATTGGAATGTGAAACTTCACTTGGCAATATTTCGCTATGCGTTTGATTCATGATAACATCCTCCTCATTCTCATATCGTCTCCTCATAGTGGACAGCGCTTACAAAATGATTGAATGAAACATACGATTTACACATTGCGGTGGGCCGTCATGTTGTCACAGTCATCGAGTAATGAAGCCCTGGATTTCGCAAGGAAACATATCGTTAAGTACGATATAATTGTGAAGGTTTTATGTCGAAAAGATTATATCATAGCTGTTGTTTGCCTGTCATTGCTTTTCATTTTTTTATTTTTTTGCTATAAGTAGGGTATGGAATTGAAAGGAGCGTAACGGATGGAACACTGCAAGGTATACCAGTCTCATGTTTTGTTCCCTGAAGACCGCCGCCTGATCATCGAAGGCCCTGTACCTCCCGAGCAACTATCCGAACTAACCATGCACCCTGATCTCAAGGCTTTTCGTCGTCCTGGTGAGCAGCATGAAGCTTTGGTGGAAATTGCAGGCCTGCCCGAAGGCAGAATTATCATCACGAGAGACCGCAACATGATCGTAGGATATGTAACTTTTCATTACCCGGATGAGCAGGAACGCTGGTCTGAGGGCAATATGAAAGATTTAATTGAGCTGGGTGCTATTGAAGTAGCGAACGACTACCGTTCGCTGGGACTTGGGCAGCAGATGATTAAGACTGCCTTTCAAGAAGGACAGATGGAGCAGTACATCGTCTTCACCACAGAATATTACTGGCATTGGGACCTCAAGGGAAGCGGCCTTAACGTATGGGATTACCGCAAAATGATGGAGCGATTAATGAAAGTGGTCGATATGGAATGGTATGCTACCGATGATCCGGAGATTTGTTCCCACCCGGCCAACTGTCTGATGGTCAAAATCGGGCGACATGTGCCGCTATCATCGCAAGAGCAATTCGACCGCATCCGGTTCAGACAGCGATTCATGTATTAATCGATAGAATATAAACAAACTCCCCGGATTCCCCGGGGAGTTTGTTTATATTGTCCTGCACTACGCTACGATATGCAAGACTATGATAGTTTCGCTTTATACTATTTCGTTGCTAGAGTCTGCCCAGCATATAATTCACGATTTCGTGAGAGCGCCTGGAAGCTTTCACTGTAAACTCGGGGAAATTGACATGCGCCGAACCGTCTGCCTTGTCCGACATGGATCTGATCACGACATAAGGCACGTGGTTCATATAGCATACCTGCGCAACGGCAGAGCCCTCCATTTCCGCGCAAGCTCCGTTTAGATCCTCGTAGAGAGTCTGGACGGTTTCACGGCTGGCAATGAACTGGTCACCGGACAGTACCTTACCGATCACATAGTGATCAACAGACAACTCTTTGCAAGCTTCTTCTGCGAGCTCGATCAAGGATTGATCCGCAGGAAAATCAGATACCTCCTGATAAGGAATCATGCCACGGGCAAATCCTAACGGGGTCACATCCATATCATGCTGCATACATGAAGAGGAAATGACAATATCGCCGATATTCAGATCCGGATGCAGCGCACCTGCAACACCCGTAAACAATATTTTCGAAACGCCAAAGGAGTCAATCAAAATTTGCGTGGTGACAGCAGCATTAACCTTGCCCACCCCGCTCTTGCAAACCACAACCTGTTTGCCGTGAAGCGTTCCCGAAGCATAAGTAACCCCTGCTTTAACCGTCGTCACTTTATTCTCCAATTGACCAAGCAGCAGCTCCACTTCTTCGTCCATGGCCCCAATGAGGCCGATTACCTGTGTTGTCATACTTCGTCCCTCCTGTTCAAAAGCGCATAAAGATTTCCACCAGAAAAAAGCCCCTTAAAACCAGGAGCTTTCTTCAGATTAATTCGGTGTTAATTTTAAAGCTTTGGTACTCTCTTCTTACTCGTTCACATGGCTAACCGACAGACGAAGAATCGTTTCATGCGGCAGAATCACGCGAGGATTCTCCACGTTCTCTTTCTTCATCAGCTTGGTAAGCAGACGCATCGCCACTGCACCAAGATCATACATCGGTTGAGCTACGGTTGTCAGCTGCGGACGAACCATCGAAGCCATCCGGATATTATCTACACTGATAATCGAGAAATCATCCGGTACCTTATAACCTTCATCCTGAATGCTGTGAATGGCACCAATCGCCATCTCATCGGTAGCGGCAAAAATCGCTGTTGGTTTCTTCTTGAGTCCCAGGAAGTATTTCATAGCTTCAACACCGGACTCATAACGGTAGTTCCCGATCCGCACCAGATCCTCTTGATACTCGATGCCTGCAGCCTCAAGCGCCTTTTTGTAGCCTTGAAAACGGGCATAACCGTTAGCCGGATCCTGCAATGTACCGCTGATCATAGCGATCTCGCGATGTCCATGCCGAACCAATGTGCTAACCGCATCAAATGCCGCCTGCTCATGATCAATATCGACTGAAGGATACGAACCTCTCTCATCGCTTGTCGCACACAGAACAATCGGCACAGCCGATGTCTGGAATGCCTGGATGTGCTCGTCCGTCACAGTCCCGCCCATAAACAGCAGGCCATCCACTTGCTTCTCCAGCAATGTGTTGATAACGCGGATTTCTTTTTCCTTCCGCTTGTCGGCATTACACAAAATTATATTATAGTGGTACATGTTAGCAATATCCTCAATACCACGGGCAATTTCCGCAAATATCGAGTTCGAAATGTCCGGGATCACAACGCCGACGGTTGTGGTCTTCTTGCTGGCCAGACCTCTGGCTACCGCATTCGGACGATACCCTAAACGTTCAATCGCTTCGTATACTTTTTTCCGGGTCTGAGGCTTAACGTTCGGGTTATTGTTTACAACCCGGGATACCGTCGCCATGGAAACGCCTGCTTCGCGCGCAACATCGTAAATGGTTACCGTCAAATTCCTTCTCTCCATTGCCAATAGATTTTCATTCGTTCAATACCAATTGAATTTATGATACGACAAATTACTGCTTTGTGCAACGACACGGCACTAGATGCCGTCCAATTGAGTTTTCAGCGCTTCAGCCGTAATATGAAAATGGGATGTATGCCAGACTGGCGCTCCTTCTTTTACAAGAATAACTTGTGGCGATTCGTGTACAGTGCTCAGAGTTTCCGCAGCCTGAGTCGATATCGGTCGGTCAGCAATGACGTCGATCCATACATAGTCAATCTGCTCGTTCGGCCGGTCCTGGAGGTAAGCCTGGACTTCCTTATAAGCTCTGGCACTGATTGGGCATCTGGTACTATGTTTGAACAACAGACAAGGGCTTCTGTTCCGAAGATTCAAGCGTGTTGCGTAACCTCCTCGATAGTAGTCATTTTCGTCAACGTCGCCATAGGATATACATCCCCTTCATTGTATTGAAGTTCCTATCCTCTATCCTAACAAAAAGTGCGTGAAAAATCCAACAACCGCGAAAATTTTCTGAAAATTATCTTGAATAATGACCGGAGTTTTCAGGAATGAGGGATTTTATGGCGCTTAACTGCTCAAGTCTCCCCTCCATTTGTCTCATCCAGTCATCATCGCCCATGTTCTGGGCATACCGAAACAGATCCAACAGCATGTTAATTCGGTCATCAAAAGCTTCCATGCAGCGTGACTGCAATTCTACCATAGAATCATCAACGTATGTACGGAACACTTCTCGTAGAACATAGGCTGACTCATTGACATCTGCAAACGAGACGCTTATTCGCCTGCTCTCATTGCTAATCGATGCGAGATAGCGAAGTAAATCCGGTTTAATAAGAGGTAGAAGCTCATACTTCTTGCAAGCCTGACAGGCATAAACAGGAACATGACATATTCGAGTTTTTCTTTCATGAATCAGCTTTCTTAGTTCTAACTTCATAAATTGTCCGCAGTTGCAGGTTTTGAACAAATTGCCCACCCCAAATCCTATCGCGTAATCTAAAACCAAAAGTCCCTTGTCACAAATCTGTCACCTAAACTAGTTCTATTCGACTATCATACCAAAGAATCCTGCTAATTTGTGATAATGCTTTATTTACCAGATATGTTTCCAAATGTTCATTTCCGGGTCATTCCTATGAAACGCCCCTCTATCTTTGTTACAATATATACAGACTCAAGAGATGTAATCAGTCGTAATACGGATAGATCAAAACATTCGCGGAGAAAGGAGTCTGTTATAACATGAGACTGACAGGAAAAAAAGTTATAGCGCTTGTAGACGAGGAGTTTGAGGATCTGGAATTGTGGTACCCCGTATACCGGGTCCGTGAAGAGGGGGCGGAGGTCCATCTTGCCGGGCTTGAAAAAGGAAAAACGTACACCGGCAAATATGGTGTTCCGGCTCAGGCCGAGTATGCATTCGAAGAGCTGAACAGCAAGGACTATGACGGGATTCTCGTCCCAGGCGGCTGGGCGCCGGACAAACTGCGCCGTTATGATAAAGTGCTCCAGTTGGTCAAAGAAATGAACGAAGACAAAAAGCCGATCGGACAAATCTGCCATGCTGGATGGGTGCTGATCTCCGCCAAAATTCTGGATGGCGTCACGGTGACCTCCACGCCCGGGATTCGGGACGATATGGAGAATGCCGGCTCCATCTGGGTGGATGAGGCGGTTGTGACCGACGGCCACATTATTTCGGCGCGCCGCCCACCGGACCTGCCGCCATACGGCAAAGCTTTTTGCGATGCTCTGGCACAGCGTGACTAGATTCCCCTTAACCTAACGATGCACAAACAGCCTCTGCATTCACTGGACCGTGAATGCAGAGGCTGTTTTGGCGTAAATATAGCTTGTCCTCCCAGAAAAGAAAACCTGAAATAAAAATTTCAACCCTTATTATGAACCTTCAAGAGGCCGTGCTGTCCGTACCGTTGGTGCCGTTCAAATAACTGCTGCGTTCCGCAAAGGCGCTGAGACGTTCTTCAACAGCGGAGCTGGTGCGCAATTTGAAGCAAGCTGCTGCCTCTCCCTTCGCTTCAGCCGCATTTGTATTCAATATGCGATGCTTCACGCGAAGCAGGGATTGCGGAGACATGCTTAAATCCTGAACGCCAAGCTCAAGCCACAGCGGAATCGCTCTCTCGTCCCCGGCCAATTCTCCGCACACACTAACCGGAATGCCAGCCTCGTGTGCCGCCTCTACCGTCGTCCGAAGCATGCGCAAGACCGCAGGATGAAACGGATGGTACATATGCGCGATCTGTTCATTCATCCGGTCCACCGCCAGCACATACTGAACGAGGTCGTTGGTGCCGATGCTGAAGAAATCCGTTTCTTCCGCCAGCAAATCCGAGATCGTGACAGCTGCCGGTACCTCAATCATGATCCCGACCTTAATGTCAGGATTGTATGCAATGCCACGACGGTCCAAATCGGCCATCGCACGCCGAAGCACGACATTAGCCTGCTTGACTTCCTCAACCGAGGATATCATCGGGTACATGATTTTGACGTTGCCATAAGCGCTCGCCTGCAAAATAGCTGACAGCTGCGTCTGAAACAGCTCCGTCCGATCCAAGCTGATACGTATCGCGCGGTAACCGAGGAATGGGTTTTCTTCTTCCGGCAGCGCGAAGTAATCCAGCTGTTTATCACCGCCGATATCCAGTGTACGTATCACGACCGAGGCTTTACCAGCGTTCTCGGCCACCAGCTTATACACTTCAAACTGCTCTTCCTCGGTCGGGAAATTGTGACGATCCATATATAAAAATTCAGTCCGGAACAGTCCGACTCCCTTAGCCCCGTTCTTCAGCGCAATATCGAGCTCCTTGACGGAGTTCATATTCGCGGCCAGATTGAAATACGTGCCATCCTTCGTCACCGCGTCAACGGTTGCTAGGAGCTGCAGCTGCTCTTTCTTTTTCCGCTGCTGATCGCGTATTCCTTCATAACGTTCCACAATCAGGGTGTCCGGCTCCAAATACAGCAGGCCCTCGTCCCCATCCACAACCAAATGCTCCCCGGTCTGGATCGGCTTCTCCAGCTTGTTCTCAATGCCTGATACAAGCGGTATGCCAAGCGCACGAGCCATAATTGCCGAGTGAGAGGTCTTGCCACCTGTCATCGTTACTATACCAAGAACGTGGGAAGGGTTAAGATGCACCAGCTGTGACGGAGAAAGCTCCTTCGCCACCAGGATGTAGGGCTGGGTATCGGCCGGAAGCTTGACTTCGGGAGCACCGAGAAGATGCTTGAGCAGCCGGTTGCCAACATCCTTAATATCGAGCGCCCGCTCCTTCATATATTCGTCATCCAGCAGATCGAACATGGATACGAAATGATCAATCGCCTCTTTGACCGCCACCTCGGCCGCCTTGTACTGGCGCTCGATGATCCCTTGAATTTCATTCATAAATACAGGATCCTCCAGTATGGCCAGATGCGCATCAAAGATCTGCGATTCTTCGTGCCCCACCATTTCCTTGAACTCGTTCTTGATATATTCAATTTCATTCTTGGAGGTTCGTATGCCTTCATATAAGCGCTCGAACTCTTTGGCTAAATCGACAGCGTCCATTTCGGAATCGGGAAGATCCAGCTCCCAATGCGGCAGTACGAAAGCCTTACCGATCGCTACGCCTGTTGCTGCGCCAATGCCTTGTATCATGATTCTCTACCCCCAGCATTACTCTCATTTAAAACGACGGACATGACAGATGACTGTCCTCTCTTAACGGACTTGAATGGAGCATAGCTCCAAGATCTTACTTTATCGGGATTGGTGATGACCATTGGCGTGGCCAGTGATGCGGCATGTGTCTTTAGATAAGCCAGATCAAATTTGACCAACAGCTGCCCCGGTTCAACGGTATCCCCTTCCCCAACTACAGCCGTAAACGGCCCCTTCAGCTGGGAAGTATCGATGCCAATATGAATCAGCACCTCAAGCCCCTCAGGTGTTGATATCCCGATCGCGTGCATCGTCGGGTAGACATGCATCACGGTACCGTAGACCGGGGATACAAGCTCCCCTTTTTCCGGTATAAAAGCAACACCGTTGCCGACAAGCTTGGCGGCAAATATGTCATCGGGCACCTCGTCAATCGGAAGCATGCGCCCCTGTACAGGTGCACTGAACAGAACGCGCGGCAAATCCTGCTGCATCAGCTTGTTGATTTCCTCGCGGATGAGCTCGGAATAGGTCCCGAACACCACTTGCACATTCCCTCCGCCCAGCTTAATGATGCCAGCTGAACCCAGCAGTTTAAGTGCATCGGAATCAATCTGGCGATCGTTGTATACGGTCAATCTCAGACGCGTCATGCAGGACTGGACCTGAACGATATTGTCTTTGCCGCCAAGCGCCTCCAGTATGAGCGGTGCCTGGTATGGGATATCTCCCGCCCGGCCTTCCAGCGCCGAGCCTTCCTCGCGCCCTGGTGTCGGGATCTCGAAGGTACGTATCGCCCATCGGAACAGAAAATAATAGACAAGACCGTACACGATCCCGATCGGTATGATCATCCAGGCGTTCTGAGACAAGTGAAAATTCAGCACATAATCGATAAATCCGGCCGAGTACGAAAACCCGTGATGAATATCAAATGAATAGGTAAGCACCATGGCGAATCCGGCCATCAGGGCGTGGAGCACATACAGATAAGGAGACGCAAATAAAAACGCAAATTCGATCTGCTCCGAAACCCCGGTTAAAAAACAGACAAGCGCGGACCGCATAAACGTTTTTTTCACTTTCGGCTTCAGATCTTCACGCGCTTCTTGAATGATAGCAAACGCAATCGCCGGCAGGGCAAACATCATGATCGGGAAGAGCCCAGCCATGAAGTCCCCCGCAGTCGGATCACCTGCAAAAAATCGAGGCAGATCCCCCTGAACGATGGTACCGTCTTCTGTCTCATAGGAGCCCAGCTGAAACCAGTACACATTGTTCAGCAGGTGATGCAGACCGAACGCTGTCAGTACCCGGTACAAAATACCGTAAAGAAACAAACCGAAAGCGCCCATATGTACGGTAAGCTCATAGAACGCATCAAAACCTCGCTGTACAATCGGTGCCATCCCCAGCATGATCCATGCAAATATGGTGGAGAACAGTCCCATGAACAACAGGACAAACCGGGAGCCTCCAAAAAACTGTATGGCTTCGGGAAGTTTGATATGTTTGAACCGGTTATAAACGTAACCGGACATGACTCCAAAAATAATACCGATCAAGGTTGAGGGCTGCACACTCCCGTCACCCAGACGGGATATAACCTGATCATAAATGAACATACCGGCCAGAGCCGCAAGCCCTGCAGGACCTCCCTGATTCGAGAGCCCCCACGCGACACCGATGGCAAATAAATACGGCATATAATAAAACACACCGTGTCCGGCTGCCTGGGTAATTTCCCCCAAGATTCCGAAGCCCCACGCCGACCATGGCAGACTCCCCACGCTAAGCAGGAGAGCTGCAGCCGGAAGCGCCATTGTAGGGAGCATGACTGCTCTGCCCAGCTGCTGTAATGATCCCAACCAATTCAAGGCGAGCCCTCCTTTCTATCCTTGATGGTAAGCGTTAAGCCTGTTTTTGTCAAAAAGAAATAAGGGCCATGTCACACAGAAAAGCAAGTCCTACAAGCAGGAACAACGGCAGGTTCAGACCGTGTCCAGTCTGCTACCGGCTGCTTCAATGTAAGACTTGCTTTACTAACTCGCGATACCCTGATTACAGATTCATGTTAACGCCCGCCGAGTGCAATAGAGTCCTCCACCTTAATGCACCGGTCCATGATCGCGATCATACCGCTGCTCTCGGCGATGGCCGCAGCCTCTTCACTGATAATGCCCTGCTGCAGCCAGAGCACCTTGGCGCCGATCTCGGCAGCTTCCCGTGCGACCTCCGCGCAATATTCGCTGCGTCTGAACACATTGACGATATGGACGGGCTCCGGTATGTCCTTCAGAGACGGATAACTCTTCTCCCCCAGAATTTCAGCTGCACCAGGATTAACCGGGATGATGCGGTATCCGCGCATCTGCATTGCAGCGGATACCATATGGGATGTACGATCCGGCCGGTCAGACAGACCTACGACAGCGATATTGCCTGCATTACGCAAAATATCCGCGATTTCTTCACGTGTCGGATTTTCAAATGCCATGGTTTATGACCACCTTTCCATTCCCTTGATATGCGTAGCGGAGTTCCCCTCTATTTTACCCATTCCACATCGGCGCCAAGCGCCCTCACATGATCAAAATACTGTGGGTACGACTTCGCTACGTGATGCGCGTCCTTAATGCGGATCGGCTGCTGCGCGCGAAGACCAACCACCGTCAGGGCCATGATGACGCGATGATCAAAATGGGCATTGATCTCCACACCGCCCTCGACTCCTTCCGGCCGACCATGCACGATGATCTCAGCCTGACGTTCTTCCACATTGGCTCCCGCTTTCCGCAGCTCGTTTAAGTAATCGGTAATCCGGTCACATTCCTTGTAGCGGAGATTCTCCACATTGTAGAACCGGGACGTCCCTTCGGCAAATACGGCTGCCGCCACCATGGCAAGAACCGCATCTGTCGCTGCGTCTCCATCGAATTCGAGCGCCTTCAGGGTACCGTTCCCCTCCACATGAACGTTACCGTTCTCATGCGTGAGGGGAACCTCCATCTTACGGAGAACATCGATAATGGCACGCTCGCCTTGCTTGCTGTCCTCCGACAGATTGCGGATCGTAACATCCGATTGCGTTACCGCTGCAGCTGCCAGGACAGCCGCAGATCCCGGATAGTCCCCTTGAACCGTGTAGGTCTTCGCTTCGTATGATTGTCCGCCAGGAACGCGGAAGAACGTATAATCCTCTGCTGCGTCTATGGTGATGCCCGCCTGCTCCAACACTTCCAGAGTCTGACCGATAACCACCTTGGATTTCAGATCACCGGTTACGGTAATCTCGCTATCCTCGGCAAGCAGTGGGGTCAAGAACAGCAGTGCGCTTAAATACTGCGAGCTGACCTCCCCTGATACGGTGAGCTGTCCGCCTTTCGGATGTCCGCCGCGTATCGTGATGGGCAGTCTGCCCTCATTATGCTCCACTTCCACACCCAGTTGGCCCAGCGTCTCAATAAGATCATCATGGGGGCGTTTGCCAAGGGAATCGGGATAGGTATTTACGAAAGTTACTTCTTTAGACAATGCGGTGACGCCCATCAAGAAGCGCAGAACGGCCCCAGCGTTGCCCACATTCAATTCCTTCACATCGCGAGGAGATTTGCCAAAACCTGTAATGACCGCTTTCTCCTCGTCCTCCTCGATCACGGCTCCGAGATCCTGAATGCAGCGTCTCATAGCATCACTATCTTCACTGTGAGCAGGGTAATAAATCGTGCTGGTCCCTTCCGCAAGCGCAGCTACAAGCAAGTAGCGAGTGGTATAGTTCTTGGAGGACAGAGCTCCAATCTCTCCGTTCAATTTCGGTGTAGGCCTGACGATTACGTCCATGGTATGTATCTCTCCTTGTATATATTATGATGCGGATATCCTCGCTTGAATCATCCATTAGGATAAATTGACAGAGGAAGAACCGCTTGGTTATCATAGTTCATATGAAACCAGAAACTAAAGATCGATATGATCTTAAATTTTTATGATTAGAAAAGAGGTCTATATGATGAAACCGATCCCTCAGATTGAAACTTCGGAACTTAGAAGCCGGCTTCAAAACGGCGAAAATGTGTACATGATTGATGTCCGCGAGGACGAGGAAGTTGCGGCAGGCATGATCAGCGGTGCCAAGCATATTCCTATGGGCGACATTCCGAATCGCCTGGATGATATCCCGCGCGATCAAGAAGTAATCATTATCTGTCGCAGCGGCGGACGCAGTCAGCATGTGTGCGAATTTTTGAGTCACCAGGGCTTGGACAATGTAACTAACATGAAGGGCGGCATGCTGCAATGGCATGACGATGAAGAATAGGAATTCCATCAAGTTGAAGGTGCGGGATGAAGATCATCCCCGCCTTTTTTTTGCATAATACTATCCACGTCATGCCTTATTACGCAAGCAGCAGGCCGATCTCTTGTCATCTTAGCCGCGGTAATGCGTTAAAATGTCAGTCGCCACTTCTTCCGCGGAACGGCCTACAGTATCGAGCATGACGTCCGCAAACAGGTATTTATCCTTCCGCTCATCCAGAATGCGCCCGACCCTCTCCTCTACATCTCCCGCAAGCAGCGGCCGATTGACATCGCCCCGAACCCGTTCCACGATACTGGCTGCATCTGCGGTCAGCGCAACAACCCAGCCGCCTTGTTTCATCGCTTCACAATTCTCCGAGCTCAGGACAGCTCCGCCTCCGGATGCAACAACAATTCCCTTCCGGAGCAGAACACTGCGAAGTGCAGCAGATTCCGCTTCACGGAAATAAGACTCTCCATCTGCCTCAAACATCTCGGGGATGGTTCTTCCATCCAGCTTCTCGATTTCGGTATCCAAATCTATTAGCGTATATCCAAGCGAATCTGCCACGAGGCGTCCTACGGTCGACTTCCCCGTGCCCATCATCCCGATCAGAATGATGTTCTTACCCATCTTATCCAAGTATTACACCCCATTTGCTGCTTCACTGTAAAGGTTGTTCATATCATACCACAGCCCCAAATCTTTCGACAATGGACCTGACTCTCTAAATCCTACATCTGCAGCAGGCAAAACTCCTATTTTAGCGAGTCTATCTCGTTCACTTGGATCATATAATCATTACAAGAATACCAGACTCACCAGACTCAAAGAAAGGAGTGAACCTCATCCATGTCTTTCCATCCGACCGGTCTGACCTCCTCGTCCATACGCATCCGCCGAATACTCGACCCATCCTATCCCTTATGTCGTGAAGACGTGATCTGGGTGCTTCATTTTGTGCAAAAAAAAGTGGCTCTGAAGGATCCGGCGCTGCTGGATCTTTCAAAGCCACGATTACTGCAAAATTTCAACAGTTATAGCGAAGCTGCGCTGCTCTTGCTCGGAAGCGGAAACCACGTCCACACAAAGAGCGACGACATTCGCACCTGTCTGTTAGAAGCCATGCACGGACTTGCTGAGCTGCGGGAAGCGATCTCCCCTTCTCAAGCCCGCACCGATTGACCTCTGTCCTACACCTGAGGTTTTAGTCCATCCAGTTGTAGTGGAACGTTCCTTCTTTGTCCACACGTTTGAAGGTGTGAGCGCCAAAGTAATCACGCTGTGCCTGCAGCAGGTTTGCTGGCAGGTTTGCTGTGCGGTAGCTGTCGTAGTAGGCAAGCGCACTGGAGAAACCAGGAACCGGAATACCCAGGGACACCGCGGAAGCGACAACTTTACGCCATGCATCTTGATAGGTTTCGATAATATCGGTAAAGAACGGATCCAGCAGAAGGTTCTTCAGCTCAGGATTGTTCTCATATGCATCGGTGATGTTTTGCAGGAAACGGGAACGGATAATGCAGCCGCCGCGCCAAATTTTAGCGAGGTTGCCGTACTGCAGGTTCCAGCCGTACTCGTCGGAAGCGACACGAAGCTGTGCGAAGCCTTGGGCGTAAGATACGATCTTACTTGCAAACAGCGCTTTGCGCACATTTTCAATGAACTCGGCTTTGTCGCCGTCAAATGCAGCCGTTTTAGGACCGTTCAGGATTTTGCTTGCTGCTACGCGCTCTTCTTTCATGGCGGACAGGAAGCGGGAGAATACGGATTCCGTAATCATGGACAATGGCACGCCCAGATCCAGCGAGCTTTGGCTTGTCCATTTGCCTGTTCCTTTTTGACCAGCCGTGTCCAGAATAACGTCAACCATCGGCTTGCCGGTTTCTTCGTCGTATTTGGAGAAAATGTCAGCTGTAATCTCGATCAGATAGCTGTCGAGTTCGCCCTGGTTCCACTCCGTAAAGATTCCATGAAGATCCTTCGCATCCAGACCCAATACGTCTTTGAGCAGTTGGTAAGCTTCGCAGATCAGCTGCATATCGCCATACTCGATACCGTTGTGAACCATTTTTACATAATGGCCGGCACCGTCTGGTCCGATATATGTACAGCATGGTTCTTCGTTAATTTTAGCCGAGATGGCTGTCAGAATAGGTTCAACCAGCTTGTATGCACTTTCTTGTCCACCCGGCATGATGGAAGGGCCTTTCAGCGCACCCTCTTCACCACCGGAAACGCCAGCACCGATAAAGTTGAAGCCTTGTTCAGCCAGTTCCTTGCTGCGGCGCTGGGTATCAGGGAAATAAGCGTTACCGCCGTCGATAATAATATCACCTTGATCCAAATGTGGAATCAGCTGTTCAATGGTAGCGTCAGTAGCTTGTCCCGCTTGAACCATGATCAGGATTTTACGAGGAGTTTCAAGGGAATCCACGAATTCTTCAATCGTAAACGTCCCCTTCACTTGCTTGCCTTCGGTTTCCTTCAGCATATCTTCCGTTTTTTGCGGAGAGCGGTTATATACGGAAACGGTGAAGCCTTTGCTTTCGATGTTCAGGGCCAGGTTTTTACCCATTACAGCAAGGCCAATGACACCGATTTGTTGTTTTGACATCTGGTTCTCCATCCTTTGCTCCAATATATTTTTAAACAACCCATCCCTATCCGAGATGATTTGCAATAATCTTATATTAACGTTTTTCATTTGACAAGTGAACCCCTGTCACAAAATCAGAACACGCGCGAAAACACCCCTATTTTGTTTCGGAGTGTTGTTCGTGCTTTAAACTTGTATCTGCGGGTGAAGTCAGGTTTACCACTCCAACCTCATCAGCTCTAAGGAAAGCTCAAGTAATCTTTGCTTGCACGCCTCGACTTTATCCCGGTTCCCCTCTTGCAGCGCTTCATGAAGCTTTTCAAGCTCATCGTCCGTTTCCAGTCTGGACAACAGCAGCCGCTGTTCCCCCACATCCGACTCGAACAACCGCAGCATTTCCTGCTCCGTCATCGGCGTCCCCTTCTGGAATAAAACCCGCTGGCGGTAGCCGGATATTTCCACGAGCCTTATGACCTCACCGAACAAAATATTCTCAATCAATATTTGCCGGTCCTTGAAACGTTTGACGACAGCGTGGCCACGGGTATTCTCGATTAATTTTTCCATCCATTCAGCCAGCTTGGGATCGCGAATCATATAATCACCTACCAGCTTAAATCCGCTGCCCGTGCGTTGAAACCGCAGCTTTACCAGCTTGCGCCCTGTCCGGATTGAAATGACAAACTGCGTATCATTCTCGCTCCAATAAAGCGAATATCCTTCTTGGATCAATTCCTTGATTAGGTCCTGGATATGCCGGCGATCAAACCGGAGCTCCAGGTTGCAATACTCCACTTCCTCGCTCTTATTCACGGCACTCCCTCCTCCGGTTTACTACCGATCACTAGACGACGGTGAAGATTCCCCAATGGCTGCTTTTGACGTTGTCTTATCTATATCTTATACTCCATCTTATGTAACGGTAACTTGGTTTATTGACTATTTTTAACCCACATGAAAATCCGGTGAAGCTTTCGTGGGCGATGCGTGACGTCCATTGGCCTTATGGTATAATAAGTTATTCAAAAGCCGAGTTTAGGTTCTATCTAAATCAACAACAGGGAGGCCATCACATCCATGACGGTTACCGGATTCACAGATAAAGATTTCGAAGTATTCTCCGTTCCCGGGCTTGAAGCCCGTATGGAGGTTCTCATTGAACGGGTAAGACCCAAGCTGGAGACGCTGGGTGCCGAGATAGCGCCTTATGTATCCGCTTTGGCCGGTGAAGAGATGTTTGTGCACGTGGCCAAGCATGCAAGACGCACCGTCAACCCTCCCATCGACACCTGGGTCGCTTGGGCTGCCAGCAAGCGGGGTTACAAAGCTCTGCCCCATTTTCAGGTGGGCATGTTCGGCACACATCTGTTTATTATCTTCGCGGTCATATACGAGAGCCCGAACAAAACCCTGTTTGCAAGCAATTTGGAAGCCAAACTGAAGAAAACAGCGAAGGCACTCCCTAAAAACTTCTATTGGTCCACGGATCATATGAACCCGGCTGGCACGCCTCATCAGGATATGAATGAGCAGGAGTTCGCCTCACTGATTCATAAGCTGAAGCAGGTGAAAAAATCCGAGGTCTTATGCGGTCTGCAGATTCCGCGCGAGGAAGCCGTCAAGCTGGACGGGGACGAGCTGGTTAAGAAGGTGCAGGAGACGTTTGAGACGCTGCTGCCGCTTTATAAATTGGCATTTTAAGCGAGAATGCAATCAAAAGGGGAAAGGGCTGCCTGAGCGGCTCTTTTTTTATGGGTGATATTTTAATGAAGGAAAGATGAAGATCTCAAGTTTCCTCCTTAATATGTCTAAAGTTTGAAGGGTTCGTGTACAAAGCAAGAAAAGCCGTACATTCTCCTTGCATTCCCCCCCTATTTTGCTATACTCAATTTTGTTTATATAATAACCGTATTCAACAAATCATATGAAAATACAGACAAGGAAAGGTTGTGACAACGTCCATGGACCACAGTCGTACACCGCTCTTCACCGCACTTAAGGAACACGCGGCCAAAAACCCCGTGCAATTTCACATTCCGGGACATAAGAAGGGCCTCGGCACCGATGCCGAATTTAGGGAATTTATAGGGGATAATGCCTTTTCTATAGATTTGATCAATATTGCGCCGCTTGACGACTTGCATCAGCCTACAGGCGTAATCGAGGAAGCCCAGAAGCTGGCTGCTGACGCATTTGGTGCTGATCATACCTATTTTAGTGTACAAGGGACAAGCGGAGCGATCATGACCATGATCATGTCGGTCTGCTCGCCTGGGGACAAAATCATCGTACCGCGGAATGTTCATAAGTCCGTGCTTTCCGCCATCATTTTTACCGGCGCCAAGCCCGTATTCGTATCGCCTGCCCAGGATCATAATGTAGGGATTGACCACGGGATCACCATCAGCTCGGTTCGGAAAGCGTTAAAACGTCACCCTGACGTAAAAGCTGTATTGGTCATCAACCCGACCTATTTTGGCGTAAGCGCAGATCTGAAAGAAATCGTCGATTTGGCGCACAGCTATAACGTGCCTGTTCTGGTGGATGAGGCGCATGGGGTATTGATTCACTTTCATGAGGAGCTTCCGATGTCGGCTATGGAAGCAGGCGCGGACATGGCAGCGACCAGCGTTCACAAGCTCGGCGGTTCGATGACCCAAAGCTCCGTGCTGAACGTGAATACCAAGAACGGTTACATTAACCCTTACCGCGTACAGACCATCATCAGTATGCTGACAACAACGTCAACTTCCTATATTTTGCTGGCATCGCTGGATACTTCGCGCCGGAGCCTGGCTCTTCATGGCCGTGAGATGGCTGCAAAAACGATTGAGCTGGCACAATATGCACGTGATGAGGTCAATAAGATCGATGGCTTGTACAGCTTTGGTGAAGAAATTTTAGGCGGTGAAGCAACGTACTCCTTTGATCCAACCAAGCTGACGATCCATGTCCGCCATCTCGGCATTACGGGGTATGAAACCGAGAACTGGCTTCGAGATCACTACAATATTGAAGTAGAGCTCAGTGATATGTACAATATTCTGTGCCTCATTACACCAGGAGACAACCAGGAAACGATCGACATTTTGCTGACGGCGCTCCGTGAGCTTTCGGACGTATACATGCATGTGAATGAAATTAACGAACTGATTGTAAAAACGCCGGAAATTCCGCAATTGTCGCTTATCCCTCGCGATGCTTTCTACGGGGATACCGAGGTTGTTCCTTTCAAGGAATCAGCAGGACGCATTATTGCTGAATTTATTTATGTCTATCCGCCAGGAATTCCGATTCTGCTTCCGGGTGAAGTTATTTCCCAGGAAAACATTGATTACATCATTGATCATGTCGATGTAGGACTTCCGGTTAAAGGTCCTGAGGACCGCAGCATCCAAAATGTGAAGGTCATCGTGGAAACCAATCCGATCTTCTAAATACCTGTACACACAAAAAATCCCGATGCGAGAGGTTCGCACCGGGATTTTCAGTTAAGGCGTACTATTCCTGGTTTGCAGCAGCGACCAGTTCGTTATAAACCGCCTCTACTTCATTCCATTCCTCTTCGTCCTCAATATTGTAAAGAACCATTTCCTCGTTCTCTTCTTCCATACGTAGAATGACGCCGTCCGCTTCCGGATTTTCGCGTTCAAGCAAAAGCGCGTAAAGCTTCTCGCCGACATCAAATGTCTCAACAAGAACCATCTCTACTTCTTTTCCTTCTTCATCCGTCAATGTCAGCACAAACTCTTCATGCTCATGGTCGTGGTCATGACCGCAAGCATCTCCGTGTTCATGTTTGTGTTCACTCATTGAAAAAACCTCACTTCGGTTAAATTATCATACTTTCGTATCGTATCACGGATAGCTTCTTCAGGTCAATTTCCCCAAGGGACGCTCTCATTAGTTAAGTGCAGTGATCACTTTCTCCGCAACTTTCACAAATCCGGTATCCGATTTGACCTTTACATAGAAGCCAACGGAATACTTGCCGGTTGTTTTAAAATCGTACGTAAAATCATAGGTTCTGAACCAGAAGTTATCCTTGCGGTCCTTCACTTCCTGGGACTGGATATCTTTTATATTACCCGAAGGATCCTCGATGGCGACTTTCACTGCATGGATGTCATTGTTCAAGCTGTCTACCTGACTGAATACATTGAACTTCAACTTGCCTTTGTTCACGTTGCCGAATACAGTATCTCCTTTAAACAGAAAAATATGCACATTCGGCTTGATGACTTGAACTTGTCCATTGGAAGAATTCCAATCCACCGCACCGTCAAATTCCCTCACCGGCACATAGGTTTTGCCATCAATTAAATACCCGCCATCTTTTAATTCACGTCCGTTCATCCATACACGAACCCGTTCATTGACGGAATCTGCAAATAAAAGGGTGCTGCTACCCATTAAAGAAAGCACGAGCATACATGCCATCACTTTTTTCCACTTC
The DNA here is from genome assembly GCF_000193415.1 of Paenibacillus vortex V453. NCBI lineage: Bacteria > Bacillati > Bacillota > Bacilli > Caryophanales > Paenibacillaceae > Paenibacillus > Paenibacillus vortex. The sequence continues at coordinate 52,615 of NZ_ADHJ01000018.1, read as the reverse complement.
ATTTTATCATTTCCCTCCATTGGCTCATCATGTTGTTATATGTGTATACTACATGTCAAAAAACAAGTTGCGGACAATTTTGCACTTTGTGGTAAAATTTTTTCCTCATGCCTTTCGGCCTGTGCCTATCTTGATTTTCACTGCAACATCGGGGTGTTTCTATCATAAACTCGGTGTAAATCTACATATAATTCGTTAAAATATACATTAGCTTACTGGACTAACATCATTTCATCAGGAGGTTTCATCCATTGACACTGAAATTGCAAATGCTTGGCACCGGCAGTGCGTTTGCCAAGAACTACTACAACAACAATGCACTGTTCCACGACGGGGATTTCACGCTGCTCATTGATTGCGGTATTACGGCTCCTATGGCACTCCATCAATTAGATCTGACGTTCGATGATTTGGATGCTCTGCTCATCACGCATATCCATGCTGACCATGTTGGCGGTATGGAGGAGCTCGCTTTTATTATGAAAATGAAATACAATCGCAAAATCCCGCTCTACATCGCTGAAGCGCTGGTCGAACCGATATGGGAGCATTCTCTCAAGGGCGGATTATACCAGCAAGGACATATCTCCTCCCTGGAGGATGTATTTGACGTTCGTCCCCTGAAACCTGGGGTGAAAGCCGATATCTCTTCGGGAATCTCAGTAGAGCTGATTCATACGCAGCATATTCCAGGGAAGGATAGCTATTCCCTCTATTTGAATGACCGGATTTTTTACAGCGCGGATATGGTGTTTGATCCTGCATTGCTCCACAAGCTGGTGAACGAGCGGGATTGTGAATTTATTCTGCATGAATGCCAGCTGCAGGGTCCGGGCGAGGTTCATACTACCCTTGACGAACTGCTAAGTCTTCCTGAAGAGATTCAGGAGCGTACCTATCTCATGCATTACAGCGATGACGTTGAAGCGTTCATTGGCAAGACCGGCACCATGGAATTTGTAGAGCAGCAGCGGGTATACGAATTGTAGATCAATATATCATGCATAGATTGTAAGGCTTCCCGGGAATACTAAACTCGGGAGGCGATATGATATGGACAATGGACAACAAGAAGTCGTAGGCGTACGCAAAAATGGCGACGGCGACATCATCGAACTTAAGCTGGATAACGGAACTGTCGTTGACTACAAAACAGCTCAACACATGGTCAAAAATAAAGAGATCAAGAACCTGAACGTCTTCCGTGGACGTGACGGCGACGAACACCTTCGTTCCAATGCGGATGGTGATCCCAGCAACAACCTGGACAATATGCCGACGTATTAATCAACAAAAAAAAGACCTCGAGTTCAACTCGGGGTCTTTTTTTCTATATAACCAATTTAGATGTTCGGCATTTTCGTATAATTAAACCGAAACCGTCTACAGTTCCTTTTTCATACGGACATGGGGAATGCCGGCATCATCAAACGGCTCGTCCGATATCGTCTCATAACCCAGCTTGCGGTAAAATGGCTCTGCCTGCACTTGAGCATCCAGGATGGAATACTGCAGCTTCAATTCACGCGCCTGCGTTTCCAGCGCCATCATCAGCACCCGGCCAATCCCTTTGGAACGAAAAGGCTTGCGAACCGCTATGCGCTGCATTTTGGCGGAATCTTTATTGTAATACGTGATGCGGCCCGTTGCCGCAAACTGCCCTTCGGACTTGATCAGCACATGATGCGCATCCGATTCCAGGTTGTCGTAGTCATCGATCTCCAAGTCAATGGGCACCTTCTGCTCCAGCACGAACACGTCCTTGCGAATATCCAGCGCCTGCTGCAATTGCTCTTCGGTTGATACATTTATGATTTCTGCTGCCATTTCAACACCTCTTTTATGTAGAATCAATTTCTTGTGATTTCTGCAGGTCGAGATATTATACAAAATATTCGTTTTCCTGTATAGTAGAAGCTACTGTCTTCTTGAAAGGAGCGTTGCCTCTATGGGCATGGGAGCTACGATATTTTGGGCGATTATCATAGCCGTCCTGATCATCTACCCCGTCTTTTGGGCGATTAAAAAAGGGTATTCCCGCAAATGGGATGAGGAATAGCATCGGCCGTTATACGACAAACCGCCAGCCTGCCAGCCGGCGGTTTGCTCTGCTCGTTGATCGAGCAAGAGTACGGACCGTTTGCGGAATTCGATCCAGCTCGGATCGTCCTTACAGCTTGTTACGGATTCAGATCGTGTAACGTATCCTCCGAATCCATCGGGGATACCGGCTCCAGTGACCCACTTCCCGGTTTGGAGTATACATCCTGCTCGACAGAACGGCTGTAAACATCAAGCAGCACAGGTGCTGCCGGAGCATGCAGCGGCTCAAGCTGCACCGACGTTCTCTCCGGGATACTGCACCCGCTCCCGAGAGTAGATATTACGATTAATGAAAGAAGCAGCCCTGCTTGTTTGAAACGATGGGATTTCCCACCTCTCATGCCATTCACGCTCCTCTAATGGAAAAATCATGCTCTATGTAGTGTGAACCGGAACATGATTTTTTATAACGAGAAAACCATTGACAGCCATAATGTCTGCTGGTAATATATGAATTACCTTTTTAAATATTTCATGATCTGTTAGCTCAGCTGGGAGAGCACTATCTTGACAGGGTAGGGGTCAGTGGTTCGAGCCCACTACAGATCATAACCGAAAACCCTTGCGCAGCAAGGGTTCTTTTCTTGTCATCCTCCTCTTACTAGGCAAAAGTATCGAATTGGTGCCCTTTATTCAATTAAAGTTTTTTGGTGCCGCGAATAACAATACTCCCCCCTATCGATGGGTCACGCCCTCTAACCAATCGATAAATGATTTCTTCGGTACCAACATTTTGCGACCTACACGTACATGATGAAATCGATTTTCTTTGATCAAATTGTAGGTCTGATTAATTCCAATATCAAGAACCTTTTGAATATCAGCAGGCGTTAAAATCTCGGGGGATCCCTCCAAGGATCATCGCTTACCTGTGTTAATTTGAAATTACTCACTTGTGACTTATGAACCTCTTCTCTCCATTCCATTCGCTTGATATCATCTAATATCATTTCAATCTCCCGGTTAACATACTGCTGCAGATCGGTTAGTCTTCTCTCTAGGTATTTAATCATCCTATCATTCTTCTTCGATTATATCGAAGCGAAAGGGAAAGTAACTTTTAAAATCAAAATCTGGAGCTAGATCGTGGTCGTCCACACCCGCAGTCCATTTGAGAACCCAGAGGGACCCGGACTTCCTTTATTCAGAAGTCGTCGCATGCTATTAAATCAACAGTACATGTAAAAAATGAATCACAGTACCGATATATTTTGCAGGCTAGGTGAAATGGTTTGTTTTAAAGGAGAGGATGTGGAACTAATGGCTGGATGTAGAAAGTTTTATGAGAGCTAAGTCTCCGAGTTGGAACTTTCCTGAGAATGAAGAACTGTATGATGTTATGGAGGGTTCTATGGGCTGATCGAGATCATAGCTGTTAAACCGTGAAAATTAAACAGCAGTAGCTGACCTACACAATACAATTGCAGAGATCTTGGTTAAAGAAGCGAAAAAGAAAGCTGCTCAGGATAATAAGGGACTGGGGACTGCCCCCCGTTTATGAAACAGGGATCAAAACACCTTTCAAGTTAAGCAGCCAGTCGTCGGTAATCCACCGGCGACGGGTTATTTAATTTCGTCTGAATACGAATTGAGTTATAGTAGTAAATGTAGTCTCGAACGGTTTGTTCAACGATGGCCGTCGTTGTGCAGGTTAATCCTTCGAGATAGAACGTTTCAGACTTTAGCGTGGAATGAAACGATTCGATAGAGGCATTATCAGCACCCTTACGGGACATGCTCATGGTAATGCCTTTTCCTTTCACCGCCTCTTGATATGCTTGTGACGTATAGACGCTGCCTTGATCGCTGTGGAGCATGGAATCTTTTGTGAGAGGCAGCTGATTCAGCGTATCTAAAACAAATGCTGTGTCTTGTTTGTCTGCTATACTGTACGCCACGATCTCCCCGTTAAACAAGTCCAAAATGCTCGACAGATACAACGTTTTTCCTCCAAACGGCAAGTAAGTGATACCCGTTACGAGTTTTTGCATCGGCGCATTGGCCTCAAATTGACGTTTTAACTGATGTTCCGCTATATGTGTCGGCTGTCCTGTTGGCTTGCGTTTCTTAGTCCTGACTCGACACTATAATCCCTCAACGTTGCATAATTCGCTGTACTCGTTTGTGATTGATGGATTGCCCTTTCGAAGCAGCGCAGTAATCTTTCGAGGAATTTATGCCGGGTGCAAAATTAACGAATCTCCTCGGTAAGTAGATCTTCTCGTTTTGTAATAAGGGGTCCTTTTCAGCGATAGTATGACGAACGAGCAATCCCTAATAGTTCCCATGCTAGTTTACTGACAGCTCTCCTCGAACAGATTCCATCCAGGCTACTACGGCCTCTGGTGACACCTCCTCTCCAACTCCTTGTACTTTTTTAGTAACTCCAGCTGTTGTTTCAGATACCGATTATCTGCCTTTGCTTACCGACAGGCTGCTCAAGCCGATGAAGTTCCCCATTAAGATACCACGACATCCAAACTTTAAGTTGAGTGACATTCCTGATCTCTAGCTTGTCCATGACCTCCTTCGTCGGGATACCTGGTAACCTCATTTTAATTGCCTCATTTTCACTTCTACGGGGTAGCTAACTCGTGTTGCCAACGTAAAAACACCTCCAAGTTGTCTTCCACATCTTAACAACATGGTTTCTTTCACTTGAAGGTATTTTAATTTGTCTCATATTACGGGGTCAGTCCCGAGGGGCAATTATTGGACCGTTCCAGTTCAAAAGTTTCAATAAAAGCTAAAGGCAAATTCAGCATGACAAGAGCGACGGAAAGGAATTTTTATGAAGGATAATTCTCTGTGAAGATTTTTCTATCCTATCGTTGAATTATGGCTCTTAAGGATATTTAACCACGTTGGAGGATTATATATGGATTTTGATATGGGTGGATTTATAGGCGGCGTATTAGGCGTATTTGGAGTGTACGGCATCGCTGTTTACCAAATACGTAAGCAACGACAGGCGGAAAAACCGGCTAAAGATCGCAAGCTTACGGTCTGGCAACGATTCTGAGCCAAAAACTAAATTCAGCCTGGGGCTATTTTACAACAGAGAATTTTCAATAGGGAGAACTTTTTAGAAATGTAGATCAAATGAATCATCAATTACAGAAGCATCTGCCTGAGGCAATCGAGACAAACAAGAAACTTGTTTCAATAATAACTAATATTATTGACGGGTTGTCTGCGATTAGTGAGAAGTATTCAAAGGAAAATCGAAATCACGATAATTTCATGGCTTATGAAACTGAACTTCTTACTTATACAGAATTTATGCGCAATAAGTGTCACGAGTTTATTGAGGAAATAAAAAAACGTAATCAATAAGACTTTTAATCGAAATACTCGCTGAAGGAGCGGAATTCTGAATCCGGGTCCTTCCAGCACTCAGAAAACAAAGAAATGTAAAGTAGGGTTGATTTCATTTGCGAAAGAAGATGTAAATAAGCTGGACCGATGTAAATATATTGATTTCTTATCACGCGAATCACCTCCTCCTTAGAACTTTATGGAAAAGAAAAAGCACCCTAAGTGGGTGCTTGCTCTTCGATACGAATCAATATTCATTTTCATCAAGGAATAGCACTGTAATAAGTAAAGCTAAATTCGTACGATTCAGTATTTACAAATTCATGAGCTTTCACTCGCAAGAATAACGTAGCTCCTTCAGGAACATACAGGTTCTGAAAAAATGATGGATAACCAGTATTACCTTTGTTGGTAAGGCCTCCAGTTATCAGATTCGTTTCTCTTGTTTCGTTATATTTAACAATCGCCCCCAATTCCAAGATATTATCAGCGTACCCACGAGGCCAAACAGCACCGAAAACGAATCGATCTTGTCCTGTATTATTGGTCCATTTGAACCAATCCTCATCTTCACCGCTTTGTAAGAAAAGATTAAAGTTGTTTTGTTGTTGTAAAAGATCGATAGCTAGTTCTCTAGAGTCACCAACCCCTATCACAAATGGGGCCACTTCACTTGTTGTCGCATTGTCAGCAAAGGCTGCTTGCGAAAACGAAAAAACACTGGTTGAAATCAAGAGTACCGTCAACATTTTTTTCAATTTCATGTTACTCCTCCTCTTAAAATCTATGTATTTCGATCAACAACATCATAACATTTGGAAAATTTAATATATATAGGGGTAAAGTATCACATTTTTACGAAATAGATATTATCGTGATGTCTATATAGAGGCGCATTTTGTCAGGTGTTCCTTTATTGGTTTTTCTTTACTTCGCAATAATAAGCGTATATCCACAGGTATTACGAAATATAATGTTACCATTGCAGTTGAAAGGATCATTAAGGCTTATTCTGTCTGGTAAGTATTTTGTTAACAAGGACAATTCCTAATATCTCCGTGATAGCAATTACTCCAAAATACCATAATCCTGATAGCACGGATCGCTCGTCATTACCGATGTTAAATATCCCATTTTCCCCCTCCAAAATGCATGATTCGACATTTTTGCATCACTTCACCAGCATTAAGAGATGATTCAGCTCGACGAGGAAGTTACTGTAAGACTCGTAGCATAAACAAGGTTGCTAATGTTTTTTTGATATTCATACTTAATCCACCTCTCTGACCCATGTATTCCCTCAAAAAAATATTAAATTTGGTAAAATTAATATATATAGGATGAATGCATTTTATCTTTACAAAATTCTTATTATTCTGATGTCAAATAAAGGCGTAATTTAGTAAAAACAAGCTATATGTTAAATTTGAGTTTAAAAGTTATATTATTTTCTGGAAATTAGAAACTTTTTCAATTAACTTGGAGGTTTTTTCAATGTATGGTATGTATATATTGTTTATTATCTTGATTATTGTTGGAGTTACTCCAACCTTTTATAGACTCTACAAACGAATAAATCTATTAGAAGGCATTAGAAAACTTGAACATGTGGATTAGTATCTAAATGTAGAAATCAACCTCTCCACAAGGAATAGCGTATAAGCCCAAAATGGATGGGAGGAACACGAGATGAATCTGCTTATCATTGCAGGAATTGTTTGTCTCTTGGTTACAGGACTCTTATCTGGAGCATTCACTACAGGAGACCAGCAGAGAGGGAATTTCTATGCTGAATCGAAGGTGAACCGGACTTCTAAAAGGAAAGCAGCCAATTGGTTCTTTTTAGCCGGTGTTTTACTGCTTGCAGTTGGTGGCGCGGTGCATCTTCTGTTACGTTAATACTTTACTTTTAGGAGGGACTTCATGAGTGATTTTGTTAGCAACGAAGATCATGGAATAGAAGTTAAGAGGGTTCAATATGTGCTGATCTCCCTGCTCTCTATTTGTACATTGAGAAGGGTCCCCGCAATCGAAACATTCAGGAACGAAATATATGTTCATTTAATGAAATTGAAAATCTCAGATTAACCTATCTCTATCTATCCAACTCCAGCAGATGATTTTGACGCTGCAGCAGTTTTGGGCATGGGGAGAGCAGAATTGCATCATCCCAACAATGGTTACGGGTGCCTCGCCTATCGAATTTCAATGAGCTGTCCAGAATACGGCACCTCTCTCCATTCCGTTATAGTCAGTAACTCCTCTTCTAGAACAATTAGGCTTTGCATATCCCGCCAGACATTAAACCTAATGTAACCTTGCCGCTCTAATGATTCGATACCTTCCAAAATTTCAACCGCCTTCCGGCCGGTAAGATATTTGAGCAGCCTCAAGGTTGGGACACGGCTGCGATGAGCCTGATAGGTAATCAATATCTTGAGCAGCTTGACCTCCAGATCATGAAGCATGCGAACCCCTTCCTTTCTCATGTCTCCAGGACAGAATGTTGTTTACATTAAATACACGAGGTTGACCTGTTTCCAGGCATGTTGCCCTAATGCGCGAATCCCGAACACTATGGATCTGTATTTTACGCTGGGTGATCTTACCCTTCTGATCCTCGTAAATGATTTCGATGGTTTGTTCCAGGTATTTTTCAAACATTACGCCACCGCCTCTAATAAGAACATTTGTTTGTATTATATGCGAACATTCGTTCTTTATCAATAACAATTTTACCCTGATTATCTTGCAGATAAAATCCACAAATTTGCCGCTGCCTATAGCTCCTTATCCATACTTATACAGCCGCTCAATTGTTTCCTCCCCATCTTCACGCAAAAAGAAATCCGGCACCTAGACGGCACCGGATTTCATCATCATTCATGCAGCTTATCTTAAATTGGAGTCCCTCAGTCCCCTTACTGCACATATCAACACAGCAATTATTTCAGAAGTTCTTCCGGTGTCTCTCCACTGTACACAAATACGGGACTTGCGGTATTAACTACGAATACGGCTACCATCGTCAGAGCAGATGCGATAAATGAAAACAACTGATGCCTAACCTTGCTGATCCATAACATGAGCTTGTCCTCCTTTCCAGTGTACTAAACTGAGCGCCTGGATAAAAAATATGACAGCCAATGTGGGGGACTGAAGTCCAAAATTAAGCATAACGATAAAACAGCTAATCAAGCGAAGTTTATAATAATGTTCCCTCGGTATTCGTGACTGCTTCTCGATTCGGCTGGGAGCAAACATCATAATCAGCAGCAGACTGAGAACGTTCATGACCAGCACCGTGACATGATTGACGTCCACGAAAGATACCAGGGTAAAAAGAACCGTCGTGAAAGCGATGCAACCGGCTCCCGTCTTAAGGTGGAAGCCACCAGAGAATTGCCTCAGCACCGCAAAACCTATCATACTTATAAGGGCCTGCTTCGCATTACCGGTGAAAGCAGAAATGAGCAGCGTGAAGATCACCGTGAGCATCACGTTCAATAGAATAGCAGCGGCGTGCTGTAAAACAGAAATAGAAGAATTATGATCAGGTATCTGTCGTTTTATCACTTCCGCTATCCGCTTTGACAATCCTTCTATGATCATAAGAACCCCGCTCCTCTGTATTGATGGCATAATACAAGAAGATTCCAAACGTTATCCCAAAGAAAAGAAGATGCAGCCATAAACGATTGAGGTAAAACAGAATTGCCATCAACATCAAAACAACGATGATTAACGCAATCAACAGGATATGTTCAGATTTAATGCGCAATTTCTCAAGATCGTATTTAAACCCTATCCGAAACTTATACATGACCCAAGAAATTAATAATCCAGTCGCGCCCGACAATAATTGAAGGATATAACCATTGGCAGGATTGGTCTGAAGTGTGTCAATAGAACCGAAGAAAACGGATAAATAAGCACTCTGAATCAAAGCATACAGCATGTACCCGATGATGGTACAAATAGCCGACCAGATAACAGGAATCTTAATAATGGCTGAGAACAAGAAAACAAAAATCAGCACGGTAATGAGAGGAGCCAGAAAGTCCAGTTGAAGTTCATTTCGCATGATGAAACTTTGTAAGTTGGCAAGGATCATGATCACCAGCGCCTGCCATATGTACTCTTTGGTTTTAAATCTAAGCAATGTCATAATCAGTGAATAAATCGCCAGTGTTTCAAAGGTTGAAAACAACATAAACCAAATGGCTTGCATTCAAAGATTTCCTCCCTATGCCATAAGAAATGGGTTTGATGTGTACTACGCCGCTTCCCGATCTACCCTGATTGCATTGGAAAGTCATAACGCCTTGATCAGATGGTATTCCGACAGTCCATTAGCTTATGGAATCAATCGAGTCATCCTAAAAGAATGCATGTTCTTGGAGTCATCAGAAGGCGGCTGCCACTTCTTATATGTCTGGAAACTCTGTTGGAAAATACAAACAACATCAAACGGTGTTACAGCTCTGGATCAGGTTTAAGAAGTCTTAAACGCAATCGATTCAAAACGCTAAACACCTTGGGCATCAAAGCACAGCAACGTTAAATTATATCCAGAAAACTAAAACCAAGCCTTAGTTATCAAGTATCCACGACCCTATGAACATGACTAATCCAGAATAACTCTGGTCATTCTATTGCGATCCTGACATCATCATCTAAGTCGATTATATAAGGCCTAATAGGCATAACAACAGGTAATTAAATACAAATGTGGGGGAATCCATGATGGATTAATGAAGTGTGATGAGAAAGAAGGGAGTTAATTAGTTATATCTATATTATATACGAACTTTTGTTCCTGTTCAATTGCTTTGGAGCACTTTAAACCATTTATCTCTGACATCTACCTCCCACGATAAAAAAGGATGTCCCAACATCTTCCAAGATGTTGGGACATCCTTTCTATGTGAGTAGCACAGGTATCGCTTACGGATGATACCCTACCAGATTGGATATATCAGCTGCCGCCTGTAATACTTCCTGAATCCAATCCTCTTTATGCTGAACGATACGATCGCTTGGACCAACCAGACTGATCGAAGCATTCACCTGACCCTCGCTGTCGTATATAGGTGCTGCTATACCCGTTACCCCGACATTCCTCATATTCGAGCTGATCTCATATCCTTGATCCTCAATGCGGCTGATTCGCTCGCGCAGTTCCTTAACACTCTTCATCGAGTGCTCCGTAAATGCAGCCAGCGGCTCGATCATAATCTGCTCCTTCACTCCTTCAGGACTGAATGCCAGTATGACCCGCGAAGCACTCGTGGCATACAAGGGAAACCGGCGGTATGCATCAATAATAAATCGTATGGGCAGCGGAGAATCGATTTTGTCCATATAGATCGCTTCGTTCCCTTCACGCACACATAGACAAACCGATTCTTTGGTTAGCTTGGCAATACGCTCCAGATAAGGCCTTGCAACGCTGACCCAATCATTGTTCCGTTTAACCCGGTTTCCAAGCTCCAGACATGTATACCCAAGCGAATACTGCCGTGTCAGCCTATTCTGCTTAATGAACCCTTCACTCTCTAAGGTCGCCAGCATTTTATGTACGGCCCCCTTGGACCATTGCAGCTCCTTGCTAAGCTCGGTAATCCCCCAATCCTTCTGATCGCGGAGAAATAACTTCAGCAATTTGCAGCTTTTTTGTACGGATGTCAACAACTGATCCATCTTTAGCCTCCTATCAGCCACTTCCGTTTAATATGAGATCGTTTTTGACGCGCTGAATATATGTCAATCATGTTCGAAACAGTCTATCAAAAAAACTTGGTTTCATGTGAGATATTTCATTGTAAACACGATTGAATATACCATGTTGCTATGTTAAAATCAAAAACAATATTTCACTATTATAAAACATCGTTCTCTAATAGTGAACAAATAATAAGGGGGAATCATTGTGAAAAAAGGTCGCCTTGCTTCTATCATTCTCGCTTTAACACTCTCCATCTCGCTGTTATCCGCATGCGGAGGTGCAAAAACGGCTTCAAACGGCGGTGCCGAGTCAGCGGAAGGTTCCACCGTCTCCGGTGAACTGGTTTTTGCCGGCAACGGTGCAACGGTAGAATCCCTGTTCAAAGATGAAATCTTCAAGAAATTCAATGAAAAATACCCGGATGTCAAACTAACCTACGTGGCCGGCGTCGCGACGGACATTGTTGCCAAGGTGAAAGCTCAGCAGGGTTCCTCCCAAATTGATATTGCATTTATTGAGGGCAGCGAACAAGAAGCAGGTCGCGTTGAAGGACTCTGGGAAGCCTTGAATGCGGACGAAATCCCGAATATGTCCAAAATCGATGACCGCTTCAGAGTCTCAGAGAACAGCGGCGTGACCATCAATTACACCCCGATGGGGATCTCTTACAATGCCAAGCTGATTCAGAATAAGAACCTCCCCGTTCCAGCATCATGGAACGATCTGACTCTCCCCGAAATGAAAAACAATATAACGCTTACCGAAATGTCGAGTAATTTCGGCCGTTCGGCAACGATCATGCTGGCATATGCCAACGGCGGCTCGGAAGCCGATATGACGCAAGGGTTTGAACAATTGAAAACGATTGCTTCTTATATGCCGACATTCGCCAAAACAGCCGCTCAAATCCAGCAGAATCTGCAGGATGAGACAGCTGCATACACCGCCTGGACCATGGCGCGCAGCATCGTGCAGAAGGATGCGGGTGTCGACCTGGAATTTGTCATTCCGGAAGAAGGAGCAAACATCGTGCCAACCGTTGCTTCCATCGTAAAGGGAGCGAAGAATCCTGAAGCGGCTAAGGCATTTATCGATTTTATCCTGACCGATGAGATTCAAACCCTGTTTGCCACAAAGTTGTATTACAACCCGGTCATGGACGTTACGCTTCCGGACGACATCGGCAGTCTGATCAATTTTGACAAGAGCAAAATTGTGAATTTCGATTACGGTGTAATCAGCGAGAACAAGCAAGCCTGGCTGGAAACCTTCAATAAAGACATCGCTCCGCTTGTAGGCAAATAAGTTCGATACGAAGATTCAGAATCGGAGGAAACACAGATGACGAAGGAGTATGACGTTGAACTGCATCAGATCCGCAAGTGCTTCGGCAGCACCGTGGTGGTAGACGATTTTAATCTTCAGGTGGAGCGCGGGGAATGTGTCACTTTTCTCGGTCCATCCGGCTGCGGCAAGACAACAACATTGAATATGCTGGCTGGTTTTCTGGAGCCTGACGGAGGCACCCTGACGATCAAGGGCAAGCCGATGAACGGTGTTCCCTCAAATAAACGTGATCTTGGCATGGTGTTTCAAACATACTCCTTGTTTCCGCATATGACAGTTGCAGAAAACGTGGCGTATGGCTTGAAATTGCGAAAAATCCCCAAATCCGAGATTGCTGCCAGAGTGAACAAAGTACTGGAGCTGGTCAAGCTTCCCCACCTGGCTGATCGTTATCCCAAACAGCTGTCCGGCGGCCAGCGCCAGCGCATTGCGATTGCCCGCGCCTTGGTAACCGAGCCCTCGGTACTGCTCCTTGACGAGCCGCTGAGCAACCTCGACGCCAAGCTCCGGGAAGAGCTGCGCGAAGAGATGAAACGGCTCCAGCAGGAGCTCAAAGTCACGACCATTTTTGTTACCCACGACCAGGAAGAAGCCATGTACATGTCCGATAGGATCGTTGTCCTGGATCATGGACGGGTAGAGCAGATCGGAACACCGGAAGAAATCTACCAGAGGCCGGCTTCACCCTTCGTGCACGAATTCGTAGGCAAGTCCAACCGCTTTCAGGTCAAGCTTGCCGCTACAGACGAACACCTGTGGCATTTTGCAACTAAGGAAGGGATCCTCCTGCAGGCAGACCGCCATTCACGGCAGGAGCTAACAGGAGATGCTGCCGTGGCTTATGTCAGACCTGAGCATATTGTCATACAGGAAGTGGTGGGAGACGCTCCACCCCCCAGCATGAATACCGTGTTTGGCATCGTGAGGCTGGTTTCCTTCCTCGGTTCGATTGTTGAAGTTATCGTAGAGTGCCATGGTCAATTGATCACCGTTCGAAACGGCATCGCTCCGCACCTTCACCTGGTTGAAAATAAATTCGTCCAGCTAAGCTGGGACTCCCAGCATGTGAGTGCTTTTCCAGCAAAGGAGGCATAGCCTATGAACTCCCTGCTCCGATCCAAGGGCTTCATTGCCACCTTGCTGCTGGTACCCGGACTTATCATTATTCTGGGTGTATTCATCCTGCCTATGTTCTACATGTTAATGATCAGCTTGCGCGAGGACATGGGACAAGGAGCCTGGACACTGGCATCCTATGCGCATCTCTTTAAAGATACCTATTATGTGCAGATTCTGTGGAGAACCGTAAGGCTTAGTCTGTATACGGTTTGCGTTTGTCTCGTCCTTGGCTTCCCGGTTGCCATGTACATGGCTCAGGCTACGCCGAAAATGCGGGGTCTTATAACATTTCTCATCATCTCCCCTCATCTGATCAGCGTAGTCATCCGCAACTTCGGCTGGGTCGTGATATTGGGCAACAACGGTTTTATCAACAATACGTTAATGTCGCTAGATGTCATCTCCGAACCGCTGCGGCTGCTGTACAATGAGCTTGGTGTTGTGATTGGATTATCCGATTCGCTGATCGTTTATATGGTCCTGGCCATTTCCACGAGCCTGTATGCTGTTGACTCATCCCTGTACAAGGCAGCCGGCATTCTCGGCGCAACACGATTCAAACAATTCTTCAGCATCACGCTGCCTCTGAGCATTCCCGGCATTTTTGCCGGAACAACACTCGTGTTCAGCCTGGCTATGAGCTCTTTCGTCACGCCAGCCCTTATGGGTGGCACCTCAGTAAAAGTACTGCCGGTGCTGGCTTATGAGCAGATGATGGCATCACTCAATTGGTCCCTTGGAGCTGCCATTGCATTCCTGCTTCTCGGTTCAACCATCGGTTTGGTCACGCTATTTACCAAGCTGGTGGAAACGAAGCGTTATAAGGAGGTGTTCTCATCATGATTCGTGAAAAAAAATCTCGCAGACCCTCCGTGCTTGGCATCATCACGTTCTTTGTCGTGCTGATGGTCATCTCCCCATTGCTGATCATCATCCCGACGTCGTTTACGTCGACGGGTGTCCTGCGGTTCCCGCCGCAGGGGTTCTCGCTCCAGTGGTATGAGAAAATATTCGACCGTCCGGAGTTCATCGAGTCGTTCGGGTTCAGCCTGCAGCTTGCTATCATTACCGCCGTTATCGCAACCGTCATCGGTACGCTGGCTGCACTGGCATTGCACAAGTACAAGCCCCGCGGCTCAGGCGTCATCAGTTCCCTGCTGTTATCACCGCTGACGGTTCCGGCACTGATCATCGGCATTGCGGCTTTGCTGTTCTTCACACGCATTGGGCTTGCAGGCACGTTCCTCGGTCTGTTATTGTCCCATATTCTGATTTCTGTGCCTTACGTTGTACGACTGGTTTATACGGGACTCAGCACCTTTGATTATACTTTGGAACGGGCCGCATCCATTCTTGGGGCAAACCCGCTGCGGACCTTCTGGGACGTTACGTTTCCACTGATCCGCCCAGCGGTGCTCTCCGGCTGTGTGTTTGCGTTTCTGACCTCATTCGATAATGTCACCGTGTCACTCTTTATGATCTCGCCGTCCACAACAACATTGCCGATGGCTATCTTCAACTACATGCAGGAATCGTTAACTCCGCTCGTTGCATCGATATCCTCTATCGTGATCTTGCTGAGTTTGGTATTTATTTTCATCTTAGAGCGCGTATACGGCTTGGATCGTTTGTTTGGCTCCAACTCACACGCTCATTAAGGCAGGTAGAACGGATATGAAATGGGTAACCCGACTGGAACTGCTGCTCCCGGAAATGCTCCGGCTGCTAGAGCAAAGCGTCAACATGGATTCGCCTTCCCAGCGTAAAGACTTAACCGACCGAATGATCGACTGGTATGAAGAAATATGCCTCTCACATCTGGATGCCAGAGCTATCCGGGTTCCAAACGAAGAATATGCCGACCGCCTGGAGATTCATATCGGCAGCGGGCAGCGGACGCATACCTGCTCATTGGACATGCGGACACGGTGTGGCCCGCAGGCGAATGCGCGCAAAGGCCGTTTCGTATAGAGGGAGACAGAGCCTACGGTCCGGGGGTTCTGGACATGAAGGCCGGGATCATTCAAGCCATATTTGCCTTAAAGGTGGTGCAGGAGATGGAAAGGCTCCCTGCCGATGTTACCTTTATTCTGTTGATTAACAGCGATGAGGAAATTGGAAGCCCTTCTTCCCGCCTCTGGATCGAGGAGCATGCCCGCTCCAGCCAGGCCGCCTTTGTGCTGGAGCCGCCGATGGAACCGGAAGGCGCCGTCAAAACGGCTCGCAAAGGAAATGGTCGCTACCATCTCCAAATCGAAGGTCGTGCCGCTCATTCCGGGGTTAATCCGGCTGCCGGCGTATCGGCGATCCACGAGATGGCGCGCCACATTCTGAGCCTCCAGGAATTGAGTGATGACAAGCGCGGCATACATGTCAATGTCGGCATCGTAAACGGAGGAATCGGCTCCAATGTCGTTGCCCCCCAGGCGGAAGCCTACATCGATATCCGGGTAGAAACGATGGAGGATTTCAACTGGATGGCACATAAAATGCAAGAGCTTGCTCCAATCCACCCGGAGATCCGCCTGCAGATCGAAGGGCAGATGAATCGGCCGCCCATGGAACGAACGGCGGCGATTATGAATCTGTATCATTTGGCACAACAGGTTGCCAAGGAAGAACTGAATCTGAATCTGCCGGATACCAGCACGGGCGGAGTCAGCGACGGCAACTTTGTTGCCGCATGCGGCACGCCGACACTGGATGGCATGGGCGCCCGCGGCGACGGGGCCCATGCCCTTCACGAATATGTGTTGATTGCCGATATCCCTAAACGCGCTGCGCTTCTGGCCGGCATACTGGTCCGGGTATAAAATAGCGGTATCTAGTAGGATACATAGGAAATCAAAGAAGGGGCATCCATCTCGGATGCCCCTCTCCTTTGCCGTCTCCAGTCCTACAATAGGATTAGAGCCTTGTGAGCAGGTCTGTTTTTGTGTATGTTAGTTTTGACTGGAAATGACAGCCTAAGGAGAAACGCCATGCGAACCAAAATCCTGCAAAACTTAACAGTTCTATTCCTTACATTGAGTTGGTTAACCACCTATGCAAATAGCGACAGTCCACTCAACCAGCAAACGTTGGATCGATTACGGGAATCCTATGATCTTGAGGCTCCTTCGACCCAAGATACGGCTCCATATATGCCAGACAGGTGGAGTCAAGGTGACTGGGGAGTCAGCCTGGACTCGTCTTCACTGACCGAATTGCTTCATGCAGCCCTGCAGCCTGTGTTCTATATTGCCCGGCAGCTGATTTATATGTTGTCCTCGTAACGCAGCCCGAAGCCCGCTTCATCCAGTCTCGGATCGTTACCCGAACATTCCGCTGTTTACTTGTACAGTTTGGTCCATACCCATCCATTCACAGCGAGCAATACAACGATATAGGCCGGAATGCCATAAGCAATGGTACTGCTTGCATAATGCAAACCGATGAATCCGCCTACAACAATGAAGTAGACCAGAACCCACCAGCCTTCCTTCTGCTGAGCCATATTAAACGCTTGGGAGAATGGCGGAGTCCTCAGCATAGCCTTGGCTGATAACGGGATCAACATCAATCCGGTAAGCAGCACAATGAGAATATCCGGCAGGATTCGCATACCGAATATGATGACAAACACCACCGCATTCACAGCGAACAGCGGCAGGAATATTTTGATGGCAAACGCCTTTAAAGCCCCTTTGTACAAGGGGGTCATGCTCGGCATCGGGGCTGACCCGAACAGCCAGAAGGCTTTGGGCTTGCCCGAGTATTTCAGCATCATCACGACCGTAGCAACCATGATGAGCATAACATACAGCACATAATAGGATGATCCTCTGCCGATTTCCGCGAATGAGGAATTACGGATTGTGGAGAAAAAGAATAAATAAGGCAGCAGCACGGCTAACCCTAAAGTAGGGTACACCTTAAGCTTAAATTCTCGCTCGTTCTTAAGCATGCTGGCAGACAACCGGAAACAGGCCTGCTCCGTGCGCGATCGGCATACCCATCTGGCCAAGAACCGGTCAAACTTTCCACGCTCCCGCCCTTTTCCCGCTTCGCTGTGAGCCAGCTTCTCCAGATACAACTCGAATGACGGAATCAAGCGGGCATATATCATCATAAGCAGAATCGGGACAAATACGGCCAATGCCGAGAGAAGAATCAGCCACCCGCCCCCCTCGCCAAACAGCCACTCATAAGGAGCCGCATACCATACTGGCGGAAGCAGGATTTGCCACCAAGCCGGTGTAAACACCAGATTGAAATCAATCAGATCAAAGGAACGAATCACAAACTGATACCCGATGGCCAGCGTGGCGGACAGACCAATCTGCACGTAATTGATCAGATCCTTCAGTTTCTCTCCGTCCCAATATTTCAGCAGCACCAGATAAATCATGGAAGTACTCACAAGGATGAGCATATTCATCAGGATCAGCTCAAGGATATAGATTAAAAAGAATCCAACGCCGTGCTTGATCAATCCAACGACCAGGGAGCCGGCCGAAAGAGCCCCGGTTAAAAGAAGCAAATAAATACCTGCATGAATCGATCTGGCCAGACCGACCGTTCGACCGTCGATCGGCTTGGTCATCAGTATGCTTCGGTCGCGCACATCCAGCAGCACCGAGGAGAAGTCCGAAATCATGGAGGTCATAATCAGAAACATTAAGATTGCGGATAAAAGGCTCATCGGCAGTAGATATTCCGGATCGCTCCAGAACACAAACGGCGTCAGGACGAGCCCGATCAAGCCGTACATCCAGAGAGAGCTGACAAACAGGTTCTTGTCCTGCTCCTCCTTCTTTCGATTGACTGAGGACAAGATGACAGGGGCCCGCCTTGAGTCCATGATGAGTTTGACATGTAATATACGGCGCAGTACCTCATAGTCCACACCCGTTCTGGAGATCACGCCTTGAAATCGGTCCAAAATCTTAAGCATTCGAAAGGTTGATTCCGGCCCCGGCATGTCAGCTCTCCTCCCGAACGATCGATACGAACCGCTCAGCAATCTGGGCATGATCATGGAAACCTGTCAGCTGATTAAACACCTCTTCCAAGGAGCCTTCATGTGAATGCTGCTGCAGCTCCTTGAACGTTCCATCCGCTACGACCCGGCTATCGGCGAGCAGAACGATGCGGCTGCTGATTTTCTCAACAACGTCCATGATATGCGAGGAATAAAAGATCGTCTTGCCTTGAGCCGACAATTGGGCGAGAACTTCTTTAACCACCATGACACTGTTCGCATCCAGCCCGCTTAAGGGCTCATCAAGGAATAACAAATCCGGGTCATGCAGCAGGCTCGAGATCAGCAGTACTTTTTGCCGCATCCCCTTTGAGAATGTAGCAATCCGCGAGTGATAAGCTTTGTCCAGACCAAAGCAATCCATTAAATGTTTGGCCTTATAATCCGCAGTATCATATGTAAGTCCGTACAATTCACCTGTAAAAGTCAAATACTCGGCTGCCGTTAACTGATCGTACAATTCTGCGACCTCCGGCACATACCCGATTCTCCGTTTATAGTCGATATTCCCATCGGAAATATCCTGCCCGAATATGCGAACGGTCCCCGTGTAACCCTCAACCAGTCCCAGCATAATCTTAACCGTTGTGCTCTTTCCCGCTCCATTCGGACCGATGTAACCAATCATCTCGCCGCGGCGCACTTCCAGATCAATGCCGTTCAATACATAACGATTATCATATTTCATGCGCAGATCTTGAATCGATAACACTTCATCTGTAGACATCGTATACGAATTCTCCTATTCTCTCATTGTCTTCACATACCTACCTTATTATGGGAGCTCAGGAAAATCAACCTTTCATTCATATTCGCTCTGCAAAATACCCATATGCAAAATATCATGCCAAACACCCGGTACAAGCTCTGTCTGGAGCTGCCCTCATGCACAAGCCGATCCATTCATACAGCTTGACAACCTTATCATGAAAGGGTAACACAAATTCTTATCGTCAAGATTCGATCATGCACTGAGCTTGTCTCACAAAGTCTTGTGTCACAGCCAAGCTCGCTACCAGATTTAAATAGATTGTCCCGCCTTGCCCTCTACAGCCCTCTTTGAAAACAACTTGTTCTATTTTTCGAAGGGTGAACAATTTCGTCAACATTCGCGAATAACCGCATATATATGGGGGAGAACGAAAAGAGGTGATCGGACATCATAAAGGGCATCAACCGCATACTGATTTTTACCTTGCTGCTGGTTTTCTTTCTCCCTAACTTGACCCATGCCGCCTCAGGGCAGAAACTGGACAGTAAATACACTTCGTATGCACAATTTATCGTCATTGATAAATCCACCAACAAGCTGACGTATTACGAAAAGGGAAAGGTCATTAAAACATTCCCCGTCGCCACAGGCAAAAAGCCCTCCTACACGCCGGAAGGCCTGTTCAAAATCCATGAAAAGGTAAAAAACAGACCTTACTACAAGGAAGGCATCAAGGGCGGAGATCCGCGCAATCCGCTGGGGGACCGCTGGCTGGGCATTAACGTGAAGGTCAACGGCAGGATCAGTTACGCCTATGCGATCCACGGGAACAACAATTCGAATTCGATTGGAAAATACGTATCCGCCGGATGTATTCGCATGCATAATAAGGACGTGCGCTGGCTCTACGACAAGGTCAAAATGAACACCCCTGTCCTCATCCAAAAATAATCCAAAAGCTTAGAAGCTGAACACTTGACGGTGTTTGGCTTTTTTAATTTCTATGAGCCATACGCAGCTCCAAACTCTATAATGTTGCGATCTGGATCCAGCACGAAAATTTGCGCAAAACCTGCAACGCTGTCGGGATTGGCAGTATATTCAACACCCATTCGGTCCAGCCATTCCTTGGTTTCGCGGTAGCTCTTCACCCAGATGGAAAAATGCCCGTCCGTCGTATCGATTCCGCGCTCGCGAAGCGTATCGCTGATCGGATGCTCCAGCAGATGGAGCTGCTGATCCCCCACCGCGTACCAGACCCCTTTGGATGTAAACGGCGGACGCCGCAGCTCGCGGAACTTAAGGACTTCCGAGTAAAACACCTTGGCTTTTTCCAAATTCCGAACGGCCAAACTGACATGGTGCAGTCCTACATATTGAATCATGTATCACACCTCACTTGTAAGCGGAATAAATGCTTTATGATGGTCTGCCAGCCTTATCATACTTCATTTGAATCGAGGTATGTATCTCCATCCTAAAGGATACCTTATACATTATATAACATGAATCAACCACTTAAGGGGGGAGTTTCACCATGGATATCCATTCCGAGGAATACAAAATCGCATCACTGAATGGAAATGAAGGCACCTTAAAAGCGATTGAAGATGCCGAGACGAAGATCGCCGAGCTCACAGGCAAAGATATCACACTGATTGCTTACGAGAAAGAACAAGGTCCAGAGGATACACCATAAACAAACCCTGCACAAAAAAGAGCTGCCCTCCATGAGTCCGCATAGACTCTGGAAGAGCAGCTTTTCTTTAGATGAAGCAGGACGCCGTCACTGCTGCCTGATAGGTCACGTTAACCTCCAGCACTCTGCCGGTAAGTCCGTTCTGATCGAACGGCAGCCGCTCGGCTTCCAGTTCCTCAATCTCTTCGATATGCCCATCCACATAATCGGCAAGCCGATCCTGTGTGGAAGAGATTCGTGCCAGCAGCCCCCCGTAGCGGAGGTCCAGTACCTCCCAGCCAAAGGGCTTATACGTGTTCATCCAGAGCGCACGGTGCGAGAGCCGCAGCGCCTCGATGCGCTGCTTTAGCACGAGCAACGGGGAATCCGGTGCTGCTGCAAGCTCAGCCAGCTGATCCTTTTGTCCCGTTTTATACCACTTTTTCAGCGTAACGCCGAGGGTGCTTTTAATAACAAGCACCGATGCCAATCGTTCATAAAATTCATACAGACGACTGAACGGTGCCGGGAATTGCTCCTTGCATTGCCGCCATCTCCGCTCCAGTCCAGCGTAATGCTGGGGCAGCACAGCTTCCGCTTCACCTTCCACATGTTTGTCCAGCAGCCCTAGCAGGGGATCCTGCCACAATAAATATTTGGATGGGTTCGCCATCCAGTGATTGCCCTCCGACACGCCGGGAACCTCATCCATATATTTCAGGGCGTTCAGCGATTCAAACAAATCGATGCCCGTACAGGCCGCAAGCCGCCTTGTAAGAAGCTTATCATCAACCTCATCGCCATATCCATGCTCGGCAAATAGCTGCAGACCGGCAAGAATGACCAAGTGATTGCTTTCGTTGCCGTTATCTCCCCAGACGGTAGCAATCACCTCGCGGATGCCCTTGGTTTTGGCAGCACGCAGGGCAGGCTGGCTGGTCATCCATGTCTTGCCGTTGTTGGGACAGATACTGTTCCACATATGGATGCCGCCGGCAAAAATCGGCTTGGAGCCCAGCCTCATATGCTTCTCATATAACTGTTCATATCCGTTTTCATCACGGCGTCCATAGTCCCAATACACAAATTGAACGCCTTTTGGAATTCGGCTCATATTGTCATCCGAGAAATCCGCATCTACATTGTACAGCGCCCCTTGATAATCATTCGCCAGCAAATTAAAATACATGTCGCTCCAGATCATCGGCTCGAGTCCGAGACGATCGGTGATGGCAAGCACCCGGTTGACATGGTCATTCATGATCTGGAAACGGTCCTGAACCCCGTTCAATTTCAGATAATTTCCAAGACCTACCTGGAATGCCTCATCCATGCCGATATGAATTCGCTTGGAACGGAACATGCCGGATGCGGCTGTGATCATCTGCTCAATGAAAGCATATGTCTTTGGCTCGCCTGCGAGCAGAATATCGGCATGGTCCTTCATATCTGCCGCATACCCCCATTTTAGCGCTTGCTGCAGATGCCCCAGGGTCTGAATACACGGAATCATCTCGATGCCGAACAAATCCGCATAATCGTCGCACTCCTTCAGTTCCGAAGCTGTATACCGGCCGCGCATATATCCGAAGTAGGGCTGCTCTTCTACCTCGTACGTATCCTCGGTATACATCATCAGTCCGTTCAGTCCCATCAGCGCCATATAACGGATAAACTGTTTGATCACCGCCACCTTGAGAACGCCATTGCGGGAAACGTCGAGCATCGTACCGTTAAAGTCAAACTTCGGTTCCGCCGTCAGCTCGAATAAAGCCCCCTCCCTGGCCTGCTCCAGAAACAAACCGAGCGCACGGAAAAAGTGTATGCTCTCCTGGTAACGGATCAGTCCCTGCCCATCCTTCAGCGCCACCTGAATCGGACCTTCCATCTGAACGACCCGAATCTTGATCCCTTCTCCGTCTGTAATGGAGATGTCCAATATGTCTGAAAGCTCGCTGATCCCTTCAAGCAGTTTTCCAGACAGGTGATCAAAATGAATCTTCATGTCATTCCCTCCATGATCCCATTTTTGAGATGCTGTCTATCATTGTGTGAAACAGCAAAGCCCGATCCCTTCATCTTGGAATCGGGCTTTGCCAAGGCGAGAAGCTAATATCCTTCCCAGCCTATATATTAGGTTTCTTACTCGGCCGAAACTTTAACACCAAGTGTCACAATCTCATATGGCTTGACTGGCAGCGTGCAGCTTCCCTTGTCATCCAAGCTTTGAACGGATCCCTCTTCTTCCAATATCGAGCTCTTATAAACGCCTTGGGTTGGCAGGGAAGATTGCAACTTCAGCTCTGCATCCGTGCCTGCCATATTGAACCAGCGCAGCATCAGATCGCCTGACTTCCGGTTCACCTTCAGGGAAGAGAAGGCAAGCTCTTCATGACTCCATCCAAGCGGCGCGGAGGTCGATGCAACGGTACCTGCATGAACTCCGGTCTGAGCAACCGTCCATGGGATCTGGAACTGGTAAGCCTCGGCATAAGCGCCGGAACCGATGCCGTCGCCCTGGTGCGGAATCACTTCCATGCGAACCGTATGAACGCCGATACACTGAGCTTCCGGCGTTGGGAAGTAACCCCAATCCCCGAGCTCACCGACGGAGCGCAGCAGTGTAACCGCGATCGTGTTGCGACCGTCACGCAGCACTTCATATTCGTTCAAGCCCTGGTTCGCCACCGTCAAGCCTGCTGCAGCCGCGGTAACATCCACGAAGGCCTGCTGATGAGCCGTATAACTCGGGTTCTCCCATTCGGCAGCCGGCTCGTTGTCCCGCTTCGCCACTTCGAACATGGAATCCACGTTATGAGACGCTGCCTGCAGATCCGTTGGGAACAACGCACGCACCCGATGATCCTTCGCCTGATTATCCATCGTGGCTTCGATCTCGACACCTTTGCCGCAACGGTTCAGGCTGAGCACGGTACGTATGGACAACGGCACCATCTCGCTTGATCTTTGGGCCTTGCGGTTCGGGTAATACACCAGTTCATGCTGCTCTTCGTCCAGCTTGCCATCGGCCATAGCCGGAATGGACCAGTTATGGACGATTTCGATGGAAGCGCGGTATGGTGAATCCTCCAGGACCGAAATTTTGGCGATTTGACCTTTTGTAGTCAATGCCGTTTCGCCATCCGGCTGTTTATACATATATTCGTTACCGATATCCCCGGTATTCTCATAGACACCCAGATCGCGGTATACCTGTCCATTCTTCTTATCCGTTAAGGTGAAGGAACCGTCCCCTTCGATCTCAACCTTGAGCAGCTCGTTCTCCATTACGTTGGAATGGCTGATCAGGGATTTAATCGGAGTTGGCTTATTATCACTTTTCACCCATGCGTAGGTTGTCAGACCCATTGCTGCAATTTCGCTTGCCTCGAATGTCAGTCTGACCCTGCGGCACATATAAGGCTGGCGGAACCGGTCATCCGGGAGATCGTATCCGAACTGAAGACCAAGATCTTCAACGGTACACGGTACTGATTCACCCTGCGCGTTAACCAGAACGCGGCCGGACAAATCGATTTCCTTCATCCGGCGGCTCGTTTCTTCCAAAGAGTAGCCTTCCCGGAAATAGAGCCGCTTAGCGTCCAGCTCGATGCTGACCGTACCGCTGCGTGTCCATCCGGTCGTATTAAATACGACCAGCGGCAGCGGATCAGAGCCCCACTGCTCGAATCCGGTTGTGTCAACCGCATCCGCGATCACGCGGACGCTGTCATCCACAATATTTTCGGCCACGTGGGCGCTTTTCTCGAAGCGGGTGACCATCTCGCGGTGAACCTCGTCCACGCTGCAGCCGCAGATGCTGTCATGCGGATGATTCTGCATCAGCGTTTTCCAGGCATAAGTGAACAGATGATGCGGATACTCCTTGCCAAGCAGGCTTGCGTACGACGCCAGCGGCTCGGCCACTTTTTCCAGCAGGGTCTGGCCGCGCTGGTTCATCTGCTTCAGGTATACACGAGCCGAGGCGGTATTCACGAGCGTTCCCCAGCCGTCCGTCCGCTGGCTGCGCAGCTCTCCTGTTACGGAGGACAGGTCCTGCGACAGTTTCTCACGAACCGCTTTCAGGTAATCATCAAAATTGGAGTGAATGAACTCCGTATCCGGATACAGCTTCTTCGCCGTACGGATACCTTCCGGGAGATCCGTCTGAATCGGCTGATGGTCGCAACCGTTCATATAGAGCAGTTCGGGCGTGGAAGCATACTTCTCGGCATCCGCCAGCTTGCGGTCCCAGAACTTCTTCGCCTCTTCTTCGTCAACAGGAACTTCGTTGCCGTTGCTGTACCAGTTGGCAAACAGGATGCCCAGCACCTTGGAGCCGTCCGGACCTTCCCACATCAATTCGGAGAACGAGGACTCATAACCGCTATCGGAAACGGTATTGTTAAAGCCAGTTGGCTTCACGCCCCGGCCGAAGAAGGCGTTATCGATACCGGACTGTTGCATCAGCTGCGGGATTTGGCCCGTAAGTCCAAACGTATCAGGGAAATAACCGATTTTGGCAACCGTGCCATAACGCTCGGCATCCTGGTGCCCAATCTGCATGTTTCTCACATTGGCTTCGCTGCTTGTCAGATACGCATCCTGCAGAATGTACCAAGGCCCGATGATGATGCGTCCGTCCGTGATCAGCTTCTCAAGCTGCTCCTTCTTCTCGGGTCTTACCTGCAAATAATCTTCAATAATAATGGTCTGACCATCAAGGAAAAAGCTGCGATATTCCGAGTCCTTATCCATCGTCTCGAGCAAGCTGTCCATGAGCTCGATCAGCCGTACATGGTGCTTTTCATACGGTAAATACCACTCGCGGTCCCAGTGAGTATGAGAAATAATATGTGCTTTTCTGGATTGATCCATCTCTACGTAGTCCCCCTTATGTTAGCCTTTCGATACGGTAATTCCAACCTCATCCGGGCGGTACACCGATAACAGGTCCCCGCTTGCATCCACTGCGAACAGTACCGAGCGATCCGCCTCAAGCATAAATGAATAGATAAGACCTGTTGAAGGATCCTTCACTTCGACATTCGTATCCCACGATTGCTCTGAACCGAATACGAAGAGTGCCCCTTCTTCAAACGTTACCTTGCGCCCGTATACGCCGGAATGGTCTCCACCTTGGCTCCAGATCAGCCCCGTGTCGGCAGCAGATAACTCCAATGCGTATCGATACAGTGCAGATAGGGTATCGATCCGGTCATTCAACTCAACGGGAAGCGGACTCCAGAGAAGGCGTCCGGCACCGAGCTTGACCTCGATGACGGCGTCGCCAGCCTCATCGGTTGAATGTACGTCGCTGCTGATCACAATTTCCTTACTAAGCTCGGCGATTTTCCGATGACCGTATGACGCGGGCCATGTGGCATCCCCGATACGCAAGCTCTCTTCCCGGCGCACATTCACCACTTTGCGCTGTCCCAGCTCTGCCGTCATTCGCTCGACCGGATGCCAATATGCATCCAGACCGACAGGTCCGGTCAGAAGGAGCGTAGCTCCCGTTTCTTTTACGATATCCATCAACTCGGCAAACGCCCGGTCATCTATATTATGAGCACTCGGCAGAACGATGAATTTCACCGGATGTCTCCGCAGCGAGCTTAGATCATACTCTCCAACCGCGCGGAAAGGCACATTCAGCTCGTAAGCCAGGGCGCGTGTCGCCTTCGTTGTTGCTTCAAAAGCAAACTTCCGGTTCGAGAAATCGTTCGAGTATGGGAAAATGACCGCTGTCTCTTCAAGCTTCCGTCCCTTAAACAAGTCCCGGATGCCCTCCATGAATGCGCCAAAATCATACGACACATCCGCTTCCGGCTTCTCCGTCCCGTCAGCGCGGACAGCTCCGATATGCGATTCATTGGCATTATCCATGTAGAAGTTTGTGTTCCAGATCCAATGAACGGCGCCTGCACCGCCTGTTGAGAAGGCGTACGCATATTTGCGCTCCAGCAGGTTCCGAAGCTCGGCTTCGCTCCGCTTCGCCCGGCCATCCGGTGTTTCCACGTACATGATGCCCGTTTCCTGAATGAGGTTTGGTTTATCCGGCGTTTTGGCAAATATGCCGTCCCAGATCAGATAATCGTTAAACCACCAGGAGTGAACCGTTGTATAGTCCACAGCCTCCGCATAGAAGAACGGGGATGGACGCTGTGCTCCTAAGGCCTCATCTTGTCCAACCGTAACCATATGGTCAGGGCATACCGCTTTGATATCATCATATAGTTCCTTCGCCCAGCGGTTGTGCATGTCCATCGAGAAGAGTACATAATCGAGCCACTGGGTGCCCTTTTTCCCTTGATGCATATCTTGAACGTCGAAATTAATGGCTTCAGGTCCCGGAGGAACCGCAGACTCGAATGCCGGCAGCTGATCGGAAGTCATGTTCCAGCGTTCCTGCAGAGACTCAACCGAGCCATGACGCTTCTTCAGCCAATCGATATACGCTTGCTGCTCGAACGAATCCTTAGCTGAACGAGGACCGTCCGAGAAGATCTGCGGCGGATCGAACATGGAAGGCTCGTTAATCAAATCCCAGTCCACGTTCTTCGTAGCTTTATGCCTTGTGATAATGGAGCGGATAAACCGCTTCTGCGCTTCCACGCTTCGCGGATCAAGGTAAGGATTCTGTCCGTCCCAAGTCTCCGGTGTAAAGGAGAAGAACGTAAACGTGACCTGCAGATCATGCTTCTTCGCCGTTAACAGGAAGGCGTCAATCGAACGCAAAACCTCTTCGGATGCATGCCCGTCCACCTGCATGATATTGCGGTAAGCGGTCCAGATCCCGGTACGAATCCAATTGATGCCGGCATTGCGCATTTGCGCCATATCGCGATCCCACACATCCGTATTCGGAAGGAACAGGAACTTACGCGCGACATCGGACGTCATGTAAGTCATCCCGACAACAGGCAGCGGGCGGCCATCTTTGATAAAGTAATCCCGGTTGCAGGTGACTGGCGTTCCAGTCTCCAAAAGCTCATGATCAGCTCCCCAGAAGCCTTGTCTCAGCCTGCGGATTTCTCCATCCGGACCTTCGGCTTCACACAACACCCGATAAGATCCCGGCTTGATATCAAGCGCAACCGGAATGCGCTGTACATGAAATTGTCCAGTTACATCAACGATTACGGAATGATTCCATACCGGAGCTTCATCCAGATCATGCTGAACCGAGATGCGGAACGTCCAGCTCTGCGGCTCATGGACAGGCAGATTCCGCCCCATCCGTTGTGCCTGCAGGGTCAGGGTCGCGCGCTCGCCGGACTCATAGGTTGCATAATTCGGCTTGATCCACAGCTCGGTAATCCCTTTGGCGCAGAACGCCGCCCACCGGCGCACCTCTTCTCCCCCATCCTGTTCCCAGAAGGAGGCGGAGAGAGGTTGATTTACAAACAACCAGCGACCTCCCAGAAACGGCCCGCCAACGTTCTCCCACAGAACTACAGGAGCAGCGACTTGCCTTCCCTTGGCTGTACATCCCTTGAGGAGCGGATAAATCCGCGTATCCATCGGTCCTGCCGAGCCCATCTGGTGAGGCAGATCGCTGCTCTTGGTAACATGCGGAACCAAGTTCCATGTATCCTTAACGGTAAACCGTTTGTGACTGTTCTCCATCAGCGGAATATCTTCACTCGCGATCAAATCATTCACGCGCCCACAATCCACAGGCAGCGCCTCATGAATGTTCAGCTGCTGATGATATGCCGTCTGTTCATGCTCTACCACCCAGGCACCGTCCTCCATGCGGACGGGACGTTTGAATGGGGCACCCCCAACACTGACCAAGCCGCCGCCATTTCTCAGAAAGTCCAGGATGGCTCTCCAAGCGGATTTCGGAAAGTACGGAGCGTGTAAATTGACAAAGCTAACGCCTTGTCCCCCTGCTGCTGCTGCCAGCGTTTCAGCCAAGTTCTCTGCGCCGCACACGGAATCGAACATATCCAGACCGGCTGCCGATACCGGCAGTCCGGCAGCTTCAGCTGCCGGAAAGGACGGATCATAGAATACAATCAGGCGTTCACTCATAGAATCCCTGCTTTCATCGCCTGGTACACCAATTGCGAGAACAGGCTGTTGGACCAGGCAAACCATGATCTGGTAAAGACTTTAGGATCATCGGCATGGAAGCCCTCATGCATGAAGCCGGTATCCGCATCGGTCGCTTCCAGCAGCGCGATCATCTCCAGCTTCTCTTCTGCCGTCTGCGCCGTAATTCCCTGCATGGACAATGCCATATGCCAAATATAATCCGGCGGAGTATGCGGACTGCCAATTCCCTTGGCAACTGCCCCCTCGTAATAGAAAGGATTTTCTTTGCTCAGCGCAAATCGTCTGGTGTTCTGATAGATCGGATCATCTGCAGTCACATAACCCAGATACGGAATAGACATCAGACCGGGCGTGCCTGCATCATCCATCAGACAGTAATTCCCATAACCATCAGTTTCATAAGCGTAAATCGGACCAAACTCCGGATGACGGTAAATACCGTATAACTGAATCCCGTGATCCACATCGGCTGTAAGGCGCTTCAGCTCATCAAGCAGTTTCATATCACGGAATACCCATTCCGCAAATTCCTGCATTTGACGAAGGGCTACAACGGCGAACATATTCCCTGGAATATTGTAATGGAAATCGCAGGCATCATCGCTTGAACGGAAGCCGGACCAGATCATGCCCGTATAGTTAACCGGCATGCCGAGTCCGTTGTTGCGCAAGGAATCGGTAGGTATGCCGTTGTCCCGCGTGAAACGGTAAGGTGATTTCTCGAAATGATGCTGTTCGGTTTTAAACAGCTCGATGATTTTGATCATCGCTGACTTGAAGTTTGCATCAAATACGTCCGTCAGGCCAGTTTCCTTCCAGTACAGGTAGGCCAGGCGGACAGAGAAGCAGAGTGAGTCGATCTCGAACTTCCGCTCCCAGACCCATGGCGACATTTCGGTTTCATCCGTTGTGTTCCAGTGCCAGTCGTTCGCTGATTCATTGAAGGCATTGGCATAAGGATCGATATGAATATATTGGAAATGGCGCTTGATCAATCCGCTGAGTATACGCTGAAGCTCTGGATCGTTCTTCGCAAACGGAATGTAATGAATCACCTGTTCTACGGAATCACGCAGCCACATAGCCGGAATGTCACCGGTAATAACAAATGTCGTCCCGTCCTCCATCAGCTTCGTTGTGGTCTCGAGCGTGTTTGGAAAACAGTTCTTGAACAGCTGCAGCAGCTTGGGACGATGTGCTAATTTTTCTTCGGCCTCTTGCAGAACCGCCTGAATCGATTGCGGCAGCTCAAGCTCCGGCATTGGTATTTTGGGGAGTCTGAATTGTTCCATGATTTGTTCTGGCTCCTTTTGATTAGGTATGTTGTGTAGTCAATTTGATGGTCTTGATCTCATACGGCAGGAAATGAAGGGTTAACCTTCCTTCTGCTGTATCCAGCCTTTCGAGTTCCTCTTCAATTGCATTGGACAGGTGGACCGTTTCGCAAGGATAAGGCCAAGTCAGTTTCACTTCGTCTCTACCCCCTGCAGATTCATAGAATCGCAGAATATAACCGGTTCCATCCTCTGCAGGTTTAACCGTATCCAGCACAACATGCTGGCTCTCGTATGGGATCAAAGAATGAACAGAGGGCTGAATGCCCTGCTTCGAACTTGTTCGCACGCATGGCAGTTCATGATTCAGTTCAGCAGCTTTACGAACGATGCCGGCATTTCTCCAGTCTCCTTCGTGCGGATACAGGGAATATGTGAATTCATGCTCTCCCAGGTCTGCTGTAACATCGGGCCATTTCGGCGCTCGCAGCAGGGACAACCGGATCGTGCTGTCCTGAATGTCGTACCCGTACTTGCAGTCATTGATGAGGCTGACGCCGTATCCATGCTCCGATACATCGGCGAAGCGGTGTCCACAGACCTCATATTGCGCCTGCTCCCAGCTCGTATTGCGATGGGTCGGTCTCTCAATAGTACCGAACGGAATCTCATACGTTGCCTTGTCGGCAACAACAGCGATCGGGAAACCGACTTTCAGCAGCTTGTGCGATTCGTTCCAGCTGACAAAGGTCGTGAAGTCGATCCGCCGGTCATGATGATAAAAAATCAAATCCTGCGTGATCTCCGAGTTATGGATGCGCCAACGGAAACGAAGCACATCCTGTACTTCACCCGCCATCAGCAGCCTCATCTCGATCAGTTGCGCTTGATCGGCTATTTGCTCCTCATAGCGAGTATCGATATCCCATGCATCCCACAGGGTCGGACGGTCATGGAAGAAGTGGAAGCGGTTTGCGGCTTCCCCTGGCTTAATCACTTCCCGCTCCGCATCTTTGTCCCACAGACTCACGATTTCGCCCTGCGCGTTAAAGCGGACCTTATAAAACTCCGTTTCCCAGCCATCCGAAAGTCCAGTAGAACACTTCTCCGCCGCTGCCTCGTTTCCTGCCGAGGGTCTAAGCCAAATCGTTTTGTAACCAAACGCGGGGATGCCTTGAACATAAACGTTCAAGCCCTGAAAGGCTTCGCCGCTCTCTAAGGTCCGAACATCATACTGCAGCAGCGCTCCATCGGAATCATAGGGAGCGTGGCTAACAAGCTCCGGTCCGCCCTCAATCGAAATGACCCCATTTCTTTCCCATCCAAGTCCATTGAAGATGACATAGGGTAGACCTTCCCCTTCTGTATCGGCCTGACCGGCCAATACCTGCAGCCCTTGGGTGAGACTGCGATTCCCCTTCCGGAACACCTCGGCATATTCCTTCTCAGAGGTAACATAAGACTCCGTAATGGCAGAGCCCGGAATAATATCATGGAATTGATTAAGCAATATCAGCTTCCAGCCCTCATGCAGCTCGCTGACGATTTCCTGCTTCTGCCCACCGTCCATCGACGGGAATGCAACCGAGCTCCATAACTCGGCTTCACGGTACAAGATTTCCGCCTTGCGGTTAAAGCGCTTGTTCCGTGCGTGGGTTGTGTAGGTTCCTCGATGCAGCTCAAGATATAAATCTCCGCGCCATTTCGGCAGCTTTGGCGAAGCGGCGTCAATCCCTTCGAAAAATTCGGCGGCCGTGCTGTACTTGCTGGCAGGCTGCCCAACCATCAGCTCAGCCCGATTGATATATTCCAGCATCTCGCGAGTCACACCCCCGCCGCCATCACCGTGTCCATAGAGCAGCATCTGCTCCGGATGGACGGGTCTTTGCCGGTAAGACTGCCAATGCTCGTGAACATCATTTGGCAGTGTGTTCTCGTTCACGCCATGATTAAGATAGGAGAGCATCGGTGTTCCGTCAATGCCCACCCAGTGGAATAAGTCGTACGGGAACACATTCGTATCATTCCAGCCGAGCTTTGTTGTCATGAAATAACGAATGCCGCCATGCTTCAATATTTGGGGCAGTGATGCACAATATCCGAACGTATCCGGGAGCCATTCAATATGTGATGTCAAACCGAACTCTTCCTGATAGAAGCGCTGTCCATAGAGCATCTGGCGCATGAGGGACTCTCCGCTCGGAATGTTTAAATCCGGCTCGACCCACATCCCGCCGACCAGTTCCCAGCGTCCCTCCATGATTCTAGCCCTCACTCTCTCGTACAGCTCGGGATCATGATCTTTCAGGAATTGATACAGCAAGGGCTGGCTCTGCGCATATTTGTATTCCGGGTATTCATTCATCAGCGCGTCCACCGTGGAGAAGGTCCGGCTTGTTTTTCGAACGGTTTCCCGGACCGGCCACAGCCAGGCGATGTCGATATGAGACTGTCCGACCATGTGCTCGGTTCCTTCAGCATGGCCGCCAATGGCTGTAACCTGCTGCACAAGCTCTTGCTCAATCGCGGTCACCATTTCACCTGCGATGATCGATGCCTCATTCAGACTTACAAAACGATCCATCGCCTGATACAAGGCCTCCATCAATCGGATGCGCCGCATATCGTTGTCCGGCAGCAGTATAACCGAATCCCTGATAACAGTTGCAGTGTACATCAGACTCTGAACAGGCACGTTCACGTTGACAAGCAGACTCTGTACTCGGGTAATCGGAGGCTGGATGACAGCCTGCTGATTGAGCGGATCCACGGGCTCCGGAATCGGATCGTATAATTCGATTTCCAGCTCCATGTTCATGCCGGTGCGCTTCGGATCAAGCGTTACAAACGTATGATTGCGGTCCAAACCCTGATACGAAGCTCCGTTAACACGCAGCAAAGCTTCGCCTCCGGACTGAAACAGAAGCCCTATCGCGCCATCTGCCCACTGCGGGGGCAGCTCAAGGCTCATTCGAAAGAAATAGGTTGTGCCCTGCGTGCTCGGGAATCTGTTGAAGTCATGTCCTTCGGCAAAAGGGGCTGAGTCTTCATACACGCCCGGAACCATATAAGTGGTCCGCGTAATATCCCACCCCTTGAGTTCTCTCGACTCAAGCCACTGGCGCTCCGACAATTCGCGTATAAATCGCCTAATGCGTTCCATCCATCAGCCCTCCTGCACGGTCAAATCCGCACTCAGCGTGTCATTGACATGTCTGCCAACCATGATTCGGAACAGACCTGGTTCAACAACCTGCTTATAATCTTGACCGACATATTGAAGCTGTTCGGCGCCTATCGTAAATTCAATCTTTCGTTTTTCTCCAGCCTTCAGAGATATTTTGCGGAAACCCTTCAGTTCACAGGCTGGTCTTGTGTATTTGCTGGCCACATCGCTCACATACAGCTGAACAACTTCGGATCCTTCCCGAGTGCCGCTATTCGTGACATTGACGGTGACAACTGCCGTTTCGCCGATTCCAATGACATCCGAGGATAGCTGGATATCCGAATAACTGAATTCGGTGTAACTAAGCCCATACCCAAACGGATAACGCGGCTGGGAATCTTCTTCGAGGTACCGCTTGCCGCGCGACCGCTTGCCGTTGTAATAAACCGGAAGCTGTCCGACATCTTTTGGGATTGACAAGGTTAGCTTCCCGGACGGATTCACATCCCCGAACAGGATGTCGGCAATCGCATGTCCGCCCTCCTGACCCGGGTACCACGCTTCCAGAATGGCATCGGCATGGTTGTCGATCCACGGTTCCGCAATCGGCCGGCCGTTGATATACACAACGATCATCCGCTTGCCAAGCTTATGAATCTCTTGGGCCATTTCCAATTGAACGCCGGATAGCTGCAGCGTCATCCGGTCGATGCCTTCGCCGCAGTCCATGTCGCTTAAAGCGTCGTCCGTGACCTTCGAAGCCCCTGTGCGCAAATCGATCGTTCCTTCGCCGAAATCGCGGGCGCTGGAGCCGCCCAGCACCAACACCACGGTATCGGCCTGATCCGCACAAGCTAATGCGAATTCAAAACCCTCCCTGGAATCGTCCTTAATACGGCAGCCCGGAGCATACAATACATGGTCTGGAACATCCCCCAGCTTGGCACGAACCCCATCCAGCACCGTGACCACGCTTGCTGGCGGCTGTGGTGATGTATAGTCCCCAAGCTGATTGTATCCCTGATCGGCATTAGGTCCAATGACAGCAATCACGCCCCCGTCCTTCGGTAACGGCGAGGGCCTTTCCTTCATTCTTAAGCAGCACGATGCCTTCTGCCGCAAGCTGTCTGGCAAGTTCTACGTGCTGTTCGCTGCCGATCACTTCCTCGGCGATCTGTGGTTCAACGTATGGACTCTCAAATAAACCGAGTTTAAATTTCAAAGTCAATACGCGGCGAACGGCTTCATCCAGAACGGAGGCCTCCAGCTTGTTTTGCTCGATTGCCGTTTGCAGATATTTCCCAAACATCTCACCCGACATCTCCATATCGATACCGGCCGATAGAGCCTGAACAGCGGCATCCATTCCGTCTTCTGCCGTATCATGGCCGCTGGCCAGCATGTCGATGGCACCACAGTCGGTGATCACCATGCCGTCAAAGCCCCACTCCTTGCGGAGAATGTCGCCTAACAGCTCCGTATTTACGGTGCAAGGCACGCCATCGATCTCGTTATAAGCCGGCATAATGGAGGCAGCTCCCGCTTCCACGGCCTTCCGAAACGGCAGCATATCCACTTCCATCAGCTCACGGGTCCCCATGTGCACAGGTCCCGCATTCCTTCCGCCTTCAGAGCTGCCATAACCTACGAAATGCTTCAGCGTTGCTGCAACACTGCTCGGACTGTCCAAAGACTCGCCTTGAAGGCCTTCAACCGATGCGACTGCATATTCACTGATCAGGTAGGGGTCTTCGCCAAAACATTCCTCGGTACGTCCCCATCTGGGATCGCGTACAACGTCCAAGACCGGGGAATAGGTCACAGCACCGCCCTGACTGCGCGTCTCAAGCGCAACGGCGCGGCACATATCCCGGTATAACTCCACATTCCATGTGCTTCCGATTGAGAGCGGTACCGGAAACACCGTGCCGCCAATGGCCATATGACCATGCGAGCATTCCTCCCCGATGAGAATCGGAATGCCGAGACGGGAATTCTCGATTGCATACCGCTGAATTTGATTAACGGCTTCCGCTCCTTCACGTGGAGAAAGACCGGTTTCAAGTGTTACACCGGTCCATGGATCGGCGCGAAGGGTCCCGTACAGGGAGCCGACGCCGCCATCTTTCACTTGCTCTTTAAATGAATCCGCTAAGGTAATCCGGCCTTCCTTCACCTCATAGGTCTTCCAGCCGAACGGCTGGACCAACTGGCCCACCTTCTCCTTCGTTGTCATAAGGCCAAGAAGATGTTCCACTCTTTCCGCAATGGGTTTACTGGAATCTTGATAAGTCATCTCATACCCTCCGGTACATGAAGAATTTATTCTTTAACCGCGCCGATGGTCAGACCTTGAATGAAATAGCGCTGGAAGAAAGGATAGGCCAGAATAATCGGCCCGGTTGCCAGAACGACCATGGCCATCCGTGACGTATCCTGCGGCATGCTCTGAAGAGCGGCCATGCTAAGGGATGAATTCTGGGAATTCTGCAGGATGAACTGCATGCTGGTCTCAATCCGCATCAGCATGGATTGCAGTGGAACCAGGTTGGGATCATCAATATAGAGAAGTGCATTAAACCAGTCGTTCCAGTAGCCGAGGGTACTGAACAGTCCGATGGTTGCCAGACCCGGCAGAGAAAGAGGCAATACCAGCTTGTAGAATATTTTAAATTCACTCGCGCCGTCGATTTTACCGGATTCAATGATGGCATCCGGAACACTTGTGCTGTAGAAGGTTCGAAGAATCATAATATAGAAGGCATTAACCGCCAGTGGCAGGATCAGAGCCCAGATCGAATCCTTCAAGCCGAGCAGTTGCGTTGCTACGATATAAGTCGGCACCAAACCGCCGTTAAACAGCATCGTGAAAAATGCAAAGAACGAGAAGAAATTACGATATCTGAACCCTTTGCGGGAGACCGCATAAGCGTACAGCGAAATAATAAACAAACTAATCAGCGTACCTACAACCGTCACAAAAATCGTAACGCCGTACGAACGAAGAAGTGTATCCCCGGTTTGGAATACATATTTATAAGCCTCAAGGCTCCATTTTTCCGGCCAGATCTGATATCCGTTGCGGGCCAGAGAACCTTCATCTGTAAATGAGATGATCATCACGAATAAGAACGGAAATACACACAGGAACGAGAAAATACCGGCTATCAGGTTGAATACGACATTCCACCCGGATGAAAGCTCATGGAAATCTTTCATCTTGCTTTTCGATTTGAACACATCACATACCCCCTTCTTGGTAGATTGATCGATTAGAACAAAGCGTTATCCTTGTCATATTTACGCACGATGTAGTTGGATACCATAACCAGGATAAAGCCGACTACCGACTGGTACAGTCCTGCAGCGGTACTCATTCCGATTTCGCCTGTTGTTTTCAGACCACGGTATACATAGGTATCGATAACATTCGTTACAGAATACAACGTTCCCGAATCCCTTGGCACTTGATAGAACAGACCAAAGTCAGCGTAGAAGATTTTACCGATCGCAAGAAGAGTTAAGATTGTCATCAGCGGTTTCAGCATCGGAAGGGTAATGGCTTTAATCTGCTGCCATTTGTTCGCTCCGTCAATCATTGCCGCCTCGTACAAGGATCTGTCGATCCCCATAATCGCTGCCAGATAGACAACGCTGTTGTAACCTACGGATTTCCACAAGCTGATCAGCGTCAGGAATATCGGCCAATACTTGGCCTCGGAATACCACTGAACCGGCTCCATCCCGAACCAGCCCAGGATTTGATTCAGCATCCCCTTGTCCATGCTCAGGAAACTGAAAGCAAAATAACCTACAATAACCCAAGATAAGAAATACGGCAAGAACATCCCGGTTTGATAGATTTTGGCCAATTTCTTGTTCACGATTTCAGACAATACGATAGCCAGTGCCACGGAAAGAACGAGACCGAGAATAATAAACACAAAATTATAAAGCACGGTATTGCGGGTAATGATGTAAGCATCGTTGGTACTAGAACAGGAACTTAAAGTTTTGGAAGCCTACCCATTCACTATTAACGATGCTTGCCCAGAAGCCGTCCCGGCTAAAGCGGTATTCCTTAAATGCAATGATCGTCCCGAACATAGGCAAATATGAGAATAAGAGAAACCATAGGGTCCCCGGTAAAACCATGAACAGCATGGCCTTATTCGTCATAATATTTTTGAAAAACTGTCCGATTGCTCTCACGCTTACCCCTCCTCGTGAAGTATATGAATGAACAAAAGAAGGGCGGTGAACATCCGCCGCCCCGTCCTTGTTCATGCTGAAGCGGTATCTTTGCCCATAGTGGACATGCGGACTGCTTCATGCATTGTTATTACTTGCTTGCTTTCCAAGCATCAATTTGGCTTTGTGCTTCAGCCATGATCTTGTCCAGGCCAGCAGCTTTCAGCTTTTCATTCGCTTTTGGCAGGAACTCTTCCGGATTCACGGTACCTGTCATCAGCGGTGCCCAGAACTCTTCTTTTACGTTATTGACTGCAGCGAGCTCTGTGGATACTTTGGTTGGATCGAAGTTGAAACCGAGCAGCGGAGCAGGCTTGCCGGACTCGTTAAACTTCTTGAACTCTTCCCATTTGTTCTCGGGATCTTCAGGATTCAAGTACGTCAGCATAACATTCCCAAGTGCGAAGGTAGGCATGTCGTAGTTTTTCGATTCTGGCAAGTTTTCCATTACATTCTCGCTAAGCTTCTTGTAATGCACGTCTTCGATACCGGAGTCAACCAGGTTGCGAAGATATACGTCCGTGTTCAGCAAGTTCAGGAATTCCATCGCTTTCTCAGGGTACTTCGAGTTAGCGGAGATCGCTTGCATGGAACCCATAACCGACCAGTTAAAGATGTTGGCATCGCCAGCCGGCGTGGATACGACCGGATAGCCGTAGCTTTGGCTCCACAGATTGTCTGCGAACGGCTGTGTTGCCGCACGATCCGCAAACCAGTTGCCGGATGTCATCAGGTCTTGCGTCGAAGTTGTTGTAGCTGCTTCTGGGGAGATATATCCCGCTTTGTAATACTTGTTCATCAATTTGAGCATGTCCATCGTTTCTGGCATTTCGAGGAAGTTCACAACTTTTAATTCTTCCTTGTCATCCAGGTATACAGCCATTGGCATCTTTTCGATGATGTAATCAAACGGAAGCAGCGGGCCGAAATCCTTGCTTACGGCCAATGGAACAACGTTTGGTTCATTTTCCTTAATCGTTTTGAGCAGCGGCTCCAGGCTTTCCATCGATTTCACGCCTGAAATATCGAGATTGTATTTATCAAGCAGCGTTTTATTAAAGCGCCATGCTTCTTGAGCAGGAAGCTCTTTATTTGCCGGAATTGCGTAATTGTGTCCGTCTACCTTGGAACCTTCCAGGAACGCCGGATCAATTGCGTCTTTAATGCCTTGTCCATGGCTTTCGATCAGTGCATCCAATTCCATAAATGCGCCTTTACGTGCATTTTGTACATAGTCGAACGCCCATGAGCTTGTGAAGAGGATGTCCATCGGTTCGCCGGAAGCTGCCATTACCTGCATCTTCTGGTTGTAGTCACCGAAGTCGATCATTTTCATGTCAACGGTTACACCAATCTTCTCAGTTGTGTATTTATTGATTTCCTCTTCAACCTTGTCAACATCCTTTTGAGGTGTTCCGATCGTGTACCAGATCAGCTCTACCGGTTTCTCGGCAGTTCCCCCGCCATTTCCTGCACTCTCTTCCTTATTGCCTCCACATGCTGACAGCAGCATGGATGCGGACAAAAGAAGCGTAAGCGGCAGAAGCCATTTCTTTTTCGATTTACTCATGTTTATCCTCCCTTTTGAATCCTTGTGTCTCTACACCTATAAGGTTATCTGATGAAAGCAGTTTCACATAGGCGAAAAATTAAAGGAATTATGGTGAAAATAAAGAAAAAAACTCTGATTAAATCAATCAGAGCATTCCTCTAAAGTCTCTTGGCGATACGCCGACAAACTTTTTGAACTGTTTATAGAAATAACCCGTTTCCCAGTAACCTACATTTTTTGCGATATCTTGAACTTTGGCAGAGGAGTTTCGCAGTAGTTCTTTGGCTCTATCGATGCGGTACCCGTTAATATACTCCGTAAAGCTCTCTCCCGTTTCTTTATGAAAGAGATGCCCAAGATACACGGGATGAATATGGTATTGGGCACCTAACACCTTCAATGACAAATCCTCGTTAAAATGCTGCTGGATATGGTGCAAAATCTGCTGAATGACAGGGCTCTTCACGTCATTGTTGAGCGAGTCAACCAGACCGCCGACCCCTTCTTTCACGGCCGTAATCAAGTCGTCTATCGATATGGACTCCATAATATCGGTAATCGTGTTTTTTACAAAATCGGGGGCAGCCGTGTATTGAATATCGTTAAGCTCCAACTTCAGGCGAACAACCATCTCAACCGCGACACTCTTCAGTATCGTTGGGGTCATGTCCCTGCGTGTGGCGAAGCCGGTCAAAATCGCTGTCGATCAGCTCAAACAGCCCCTGCTTGTCCCTGCCAGCGATGCCTTTTGCATACTCAGGCCACTGGACCGTGTAGGATTCCGCGGCTTCGCCCTTCTTCGCCTGAACATCAACATAATCCACGTAGGAGGGCTGCTCCAGCACGAGATAGTATTCCTGTGCCTCCTTCGCATGGAGATAGCTATCCTTATAATTTCCTCCGAGGCTCTCTATGCTCCCAAGCGATATGCACAGCTCCTCTTCATAACACTGCTCGCGCACCTGCTGCAGGAGCCTGATCGCCCTCGCCTTTTCCGTATCCGGCTCCCTCATCATAAATATCACCACATGGTCGCCGTCATTGTCCCGGAAATACATAACGCCCTGCTCATGCTCCATCAATTGATACAGACAGCTCTCAAGCGGCGTGAAATCAGCTCGCAGTATGGATGCCATGACATAGGGCAAATTCAGGTTCAGCCCCAGAAGATTAGCGCGTTCCTCCAGCTCCTCCGGCTCAATCCGGTCCGTGATCCAGCGGTATAGAATATTGCTTCGCAGAATGTTAATGTCGTATTCGTCCAGTCTCATTTCTCTCTTGGCATTGTTCATCTTATCGGTCGTACTGGCAATGGTCTCTTCCAGTTCCTTCAGATTGATCGGCTTGAGCAAATAATTCTCGATCCCGAGACGCATGCCTTCCTTCAAATAGGCAAAATCGTCAAAGCCGCTGAGGATGATCACCTTCAGATTGCGGTTCAGCTTGCGTGCGCCTTCTATCAATTCAAGTCCTGTCATCACAGGCATTGATATATCCGTTATGAGGATATCAACGGGAACGACCGACATCTTCTCCAATGCCTGGCGACCGTTTCCTGCGTGACCCACCACCTCAATGCCATACTTGGACCAATCCACGACATCTACCAATCCTTCTATAATGAACGGTTCATCATCCACGATAAATACCTTATACATCGTTATCCAACTTCCCTTCTGTCACCGGAAATCTGACGGTCACCGTCGTTCCGTTACCCGGCTCACTCTCGATGTCCATCCCGTAAGAACTTCCAAACGTCAGCTTTAACCGTTCATTCACACTTCGCAGCCCAAAGGATTCTCCGTTGGACTCAGCCATCTGCAGTCTTGCACGGATATCCTCAAGCCGCTTTGGTTCGATTCCCTTACCGTTATCCTTGATCACAATGCAGACCTCACCGTCCTGCTGCGTAGCGGTGATCGATAGCCAGTTATCATCCTGGTCGCTTCGCAATCCATGTACAATATAGTTCTCAATGAGCGGCTGCAGCGACATTTTCATCATCGGCACACTCTTGATTGGTTCCTCGCAGAACATTTTATAAATATACTTGTCCTTATAGCGAATACGGAACAGTTCCAGATAGAGCCGGCAAGCTTCCAGCTCATCCTTCAACGTATAGTTGGACTTGCGCTGTACGATATTCTTAAACAGCATCGATAAGCTGTAGATCATATCACCAACATCCTGAGCGCCCTGAGAGAGAGCTCTCATTCGTATCACTTCAAGCGTATTATACAGAAAATGCGGGTTAATTCTGGCCTGCAGCGCGGACAGCTCCGCGTTCTTCTGGTTGATCTCCGCTTTATATACCTTATCGATATATCGTGTCAGCTCATCCAGCATTTCATTAAAGCTGCCGGCAATTTGCCCCAGCTGATCCTCCTTGGTATCCTGCATCCGGGCAACAAACTCGCCCTTCTCCACCTTGCGCATGAATCGGATGATGTTATCGGTCCGCTTGGAGTAGTTCACAATCATCAGGGCCGGAATGGAAACGGCAACAACAATGCATAACAAGGCTGCAATAATAATCGTGCTCTGCAAGCCATGCAGGGATTCCGCAACCTCGTGCTTCGGAGTAATCCCTACCACCGTATAGCCCGCCTGATTGTGAGCCGATATGGTTACATACGACTCCTCGTCCAAGAATACGGTTTCTTTGGAATTGAGCAGCCGCTCCGCATACGGATACTTCTCGCCATAATATCTGCCACCAGAATCAAACATTACGCTGCCATCACCCGACAGGACCATTACAGATCCCTTCATCTCATCCTCGCTGCTGTTCAGCACGGTTGCGAGCGCTTCCGTCCGGAATAAAACAAGCAGCTGCCCCAGATTCTTGTAGGTGGTCATATCATTGATCGGACTCCGTATCGAGAATAGCGGTACAGCAGCATCTCCAGCCAGCTTGCGAACCCAGAAATTCGGCAGTGTGACGCTCTGGCTTTCCATGGCCATAACATCGGGTATGTAAGAATGCGTAGCGTTCGCCTGATAGAGCCGGGTCATGCTACCCTGTTTATATACATACACATACTGCTTCTCGGCACTGTACAGCATAATATTCTCAATATCCGGATCATCGTCCAGCCGCTGCTTAAAGTAAGCAAGCACACTATCCGTATTGGACTGCCCGCTGCCCACAATCCGGTTCATCCGCTTGGCAATATATTCATTGAACGAGTTCATGAGAAAGTAGGAGGTGTCAAGGCCAAGGGAACCATTGCGATACAAGTCATTCACGTAGGACTGTACATTCTCATATTTTTGATTCACGTGCCGCTCCACCCGTTCAACTCCGCTGCGCTGGATATCCAGTTCGCTGCGAACAGCGGATTGAAACAAGAAATAATACATTAGAAAAGATAAAGTTACGATGGTGACCACCGCAATTAGGGAAATCAAGAGCAGCATTTTGGTAAACATATTATTTTTGATGTATTTTTGATAAAACCCAACAGGAGACATCGGTTATCCCCTTCCTGATGTAAAGCTTTTCATTATTAAATATAACATCGACCCGCCCTTATCAACGGATGAAATTTCTTCCAAACCGTGAAGGTGCAATCTGCCTATTTTAGGCCGATTCTGGGTCGAATGCCTTCCCCGACTCATAACATGGATGAAAAAGGAGGTGGATGATGATGCCCAAGTACCGCATCATTGTCGATGTGGGCAACTATCAGCTGCATTTGCTGGACGGTGACGCCGTGGTACATACGTACCCGATTGCTGTAGGCAAAATGGCCACGCAGACCCCTCCCGGCAATTACACAATCGTCACCAAAGAGCCCAATCCAGGCGGACCATTCGGAGCTTATTGGTTAGGTTTGTCCAAACCGCACTACGGCATCCATGGCACGAATGATCCTTCATCCATCGGCAGATCCGTTTCCCATGGCTGCATTCGGATGTACAATGAGGATGTTGTGCAGCTTGCTTCGCTCGTACCCCTGCATACCCAGGTCACCATACGAAACTAATAACATAGACTGGTGATTTCAAATCCCTCCAAATTGGTTAAATACAAATGTTATATGGTACTTACGTATTTACCTATTCGTTGTTATGGAGGGATTGCCCATGATGCAGAGCAAATATTTCAGGACATGCTTCGGTATAATCGCGCTGCTCTTAATCATTTATCTAGGATCCGAGATCAGCTTTTTGTTCCGCCCAATCGTCTCCATGTTCAACATGTTGATTGTTCCTGTCGCGATGGCCGGCTTCTTCTATTACCTGCTTCGGCCAATTGTCGATTACCTGGAACGCCAGAAAATCAAACGCTCCATTGGCGTCTTGATGCTGTATTTCGTGTTTGCCGGACTCTGTGCGATCTTTGGCATCGTGGTGTGGCCGACACTTCGGGAACAGATGGAGACTTTCATAAGCAACGCCCCTTTCCTAGTGGAGGGCGTCCAGGAACAGATTGACCAGCTGCAGCAGAATCCGTACTGGTCCCGCTTCATACCAACCGAATCAGAGTTGACCACTTCGCTCACGGAATATATGAATCGCATCATTACCTGGATTAGCAACTCCATCAACAACCTGATTACCGTTGTATCCGGTGTTGTTGTCATTATTGCTACGATTCCCATCATTCTGTACTACATGCTCAAGGAGGGCAACAAGCTGCCGCCAAGATTGCTCAGCGTTCTGCCTAGACGATTCCGCCGTGACGGTCAGGAAGTGCTGGGTGAGATGGATTCCGCACTCAGCAATTTTATTATCGGCAAAGTCATCCTTAATCTTATACTTAGCGTTCTGATTTATATCGGATTTTTAATTATTGGACTGCCCTATTCCTTGCTGTTAACCGTGATCTCCTTCTTCTTGAATTTCATTCCGTATATCGGTGCGCTGCTTGCAACCATCCCTGTCGTTATCGTCGGGTTCATTGAAGCTCCGTCCATCGCCATATGGTCTGTCGTAGTCATTGTGATCGCACAGCAAATTCAAGATAATATTCTGACCCCCGTAATCTATGGCAAACAGCTCGATATTCACCCTCTCACCACGGTGGTCCTTATTCTGGTAGGTGGGGATTTCTTCGGACTCCTCGGTATCCTGCTCGCTATTCCTGCCTATATGATCATTAAAATTCTCGTGGTGCGGATCTACGAACTCTTCCTTGCTGAAAAAGTAGAGGAGGCTTAAACGCTTCAAGGAATTCTGCTTATCCTTCATTCAAACAAAAAAAGGATGTCCCCGCCAACTTTACGATGGCTGCTGGGGACATCCTTTATTCAAATGATTACGCATTGCCCCGCAAGGACCGAACGACAAAATAATGCTCGTCCTTACGCAAAATCATTCCATTTGACAGCGTGACCGTCTCCTCATCATGAGAAGCAAGAACGGCCTGAGAGGAGACCAATTGATTGCCCCTCCATACCATCACACAAGATCCAAAGTAGACTGCATTATCAAATTGAATCGTATGATTCACGACA
Source organism: Paenibacillus vortex V453 (assembly GCF_000193415.1). Lineage (NCBI taxonomy): Bacteria > Bacillati > Bacillota > Bacilli > Caryophanales > Paenibacillaceae > Paenibacillus > Paenibacillus vortex. The sequence goes on along the minus strand of NZ_ADHJ01000018.1, from coordinate 7,812 downwards.
TAACCGATAGAGTTTAGAGCCGGAGAAGAATTTCTCGGCATTATTCTATGAATGGAGCGAAACGGGATGACAAGCTCCCCCGGGCCAAGAATGACCTTCTCCTGAATGGGGTCCCATGATTTCAACACACCTTCAACCGTGCTTTTCGCCCCGTCTAAACGCTGAATGACAACATGACGACCGATCCAATGCTTCATGAAGGTCACCTCTCGCGGATTATTCAACTCCATCGCCCGATGTGCTTGGGATGTCCCAATTCACCGGATCCATACCCTTTTGCATTAAATAAGCATTCGATGCTGAAAATGGACGACTGCCGAAAAAACCTTTGTGCGCTGCAAATGGACTCGGATGACTGGACTCAAGCACCTTGTGCCGACTTCGGTCTATGAAAGAACCCTTCTTCTGTGCGTAACTGCCCCATAATATAAACACCATTGGCTGATCGCGTTCATTCAGCTTTGCAATAACGGTATCCGTGAATCGCTCCCACCCGATTCCTTTATGCGAATTGGGCTCACCTTCGCGTACCGTAAGAACCGCATTAAGCAGCAGCACCCCCTGATCAGCCCATGACTGCAAAGAGCCATGGTGCGGAACAGGTACACCCAAATCGGATGCCAGCTCCTTATGTATATTGCGCAGAGACGGAGGAATCGTAACTCCGGGTGAAACGGAAAAGCTTAATCCCTGTGCCTGCTTTCGTCCGTGATAGGGATCTTGTCCCAAAATAACGACTTTTGTGGATTCATACGATGTTTGGTGAAGAGCTCGAAATATATCTTCCTTAGGAGGATACACCGTGCTGCGCCGGTATTCCTCGTCCACCCGTTCCATCAACGCTTCAAAATAAGGCTTATCCATCTCTCCGTTCAGGATAACGTCCCAATCATTGTTAAACATCCGCATCTCTCCTCCCCTCCTCCTCACACAGGTCAGCGTGGAATTATAAAAGAATGCGATTTTTATAGAAAGGACTTTAACGTCTTCCATTCCGTTTGTTCCGATAATAGCCTTCGTACAAAAAAATTGACCTCTTGTCAATTTAAAAAATAAGCCGGCACCCATACAGGGGGCCGACTTATTTGCATCTTACCAGACGCTGTTATAATGCCGAGGACGGGGGTCGAACCCGTACGGTAGTCACCTACCGCAGGATTTTAAGTCCTGTGCGTCTGCCAATTCCGCCACCCCGGCATATTTTATCTTAGATTCGCTCTATTCAAATCACCATATGGGATTCATACCGATTAACGGAAAATTTTGCGATTCTTTTCGTTCTGGCGACAAAATCGATAATACCATGTCTAACCATATGATGTCAATATATGAAACTCATATTTTTTCGCATCACCCTGAATGCGATCCCCCATTTTTCTCGATTGCCCCGAGTCGCTGCTCTAATTCATCGATTCGATCGCGCTGCTCCGTTATGTCCAATGCTTTACCGGAAGCCTTTACCTTTGCCCAATCCACCACCCCCTGTAGCGGCTCACGTCAATCCCTTGGGCATTCGAACGATTACGTGATTGCATCTGGATCACTCCTTTCTACCATTACATGTTCTGCATGCGGAGCATGCTTGTGCGGATCGGTGTTTAATGTCGAACGGCGTCTGAGCCAGACATTAGGAATAATTTTACCGTGTTCACCAAATGATAAAGAAGCTTGCATGTCACATGCCAAGACTAGAACAGCAGAGAAAAGGATAATGATCACCATGAAAAAGCTCTCAACTGTTATATGGCTTACTCTCTCCCTCTCCCTGTGCCTTAACGAGCATGTTGTTGCAGATCATGTGCCGTCTGCTTCCAAGGGAAGAGACTACTATGAGGAACGCGGAGAGATCGTATGGGAAGTGCCCACACCCAGCAAAGTGATTGCCCTCACCTTTGATGATGGTCCGGATGCACACACGACCGTTGAAATTCTGGATCTGTTAAAACAATATGGCGCAAAGGCGACTTTCTTTGTTGTGGGCAACCGGGTGGAGAAACACCCCGATATCGTGGCTCGCGAGCTTCACGAAGGGCATGAAATAGGAAACCACTCCTACACCCATCCTCCCTTCCACAATATCAACGCCAGCAAATTAACCAGTGAACTGAACCGGACCCAGGAAGCGATTTTCAAAGCGACAGGCAGCAAAACCGTATTGTTCCGCCCGCCCGGTGGAAGTTACAATGAATCCATTGTAAGAACAAGCAAGGATATCGGTATGCTGACCGTATTGTGGTCATGGCACCAGGATACGCTGGATTGGCGAAAGCCCGGCGTCAACCGGATCGTCAAAAAGGTTCTGGATAACGCGCACAATGGAGACATCGTGCTTATGCACGATTTTGTCCCGACCAGTACACAGACGGTGGAGGCGCTCAGCGTGATTTTGCCGGAGCTGCAAAAGCGTGGCTTCACATTTGTTACTGTATCCGAGCTGCTCTCCTATCATGATAAATCGCATAAGTTTATTGAAGTAAACCACTGATTCATCCCATTGCAATGCTAAAATAACCGCTGCCTGCAGGAGGTAACGGTTATTTTTTATCAGCTGATTTCTCGCTGTTTCGGACATTCAAACTCCCACTTGAATATTTTAAATCCATTTGATAAGATACAGAACGAACGTTCAGTATAGAAAAATAATGACAATATCTATACGTATAAGGGGGGCGCTAATGAACAAAAAACAACAGCAGAGCGAAGACACCAAGCGGCGCATCGCTGAAGCGGCCAAAGCCCTCATTATGCAAAAAGGATACAAGTCGACCTCGATTGAGGAAATCGTAGAAGCAACAAGAAGCAGTAAGGGCAACATTTACTACCACTTTAAAAGCAAGGAAGGGCTGTTTCTGTATCTTATCGAGGAATGGGATCTGGAATGGGAGCAAAAGTGGAGCAGCAAAGAACATCAATATACCACCATCACGGACAAATTGTACGGCATCGCGGATCAATTGGTGTTTGATGATTTGAACCACCCGTTCTCCAAAGCACTGGATGAATTTCTGAGCAGCAGCGAGAGTATGAGCGAGGATGTGGAACAGCGGATTACCCAGATCATTCGGAATCGACTGGAATTTAATCAGAAAATGCTGCAGCAAGGGATTGATCAGGGTGAATTTGAGAACCATAACGTGGAGCACCTCTCAATTATATTTGAAAGCTTGATCGCGGGTTTAAGCCAGATGTCTCAAATGGCCAAGCTCGACAATGTGCTCGCGCTTTATCATTCTGCCATTCGTGTGCTCTTGTATGGTATCGCCAAGAAACCTGGCATGAATAACGGCAGATAAACTTTCCATTTTTTGTGGAATGTTACAAACCGAACGTTCAGTATGCAATTATAGTATGCAATTATATAAACATGTAAATCACGACAACACGTTGGATCGTCATTTATTTTTGGAGGAATCATCATGTCATTACTGCTGCGTAATAATGGAGCGATCCTGCTCCTCATGTTCAATATATTTTTAGTCTTTACCGGTATCGGTCTGGTCATACCCATTATGCCCACCTATATGACGGAGCTTAATATTAACGGCAGTACCGTGGGCATGCTCGTGGCTGCTTTTTCATTAACACAGCTGCTGTTCTCGCCACTCGCGGGCCGCTTGTCCGACTCCGTAGGACGTAAAAAAATTATCATCTCCGGTATGATTGTATTCGCCTTATCGGAATGGCTGTTCGGGGCTGCCAGCACGCCGACGCTGCTGTTTGCAGCCAGAATGCTTGGCGGCATAGGTGCCGCACTCATCATGCCTGCCATTATGGCCTACACGGCTGACGTGACTTCTAATGAGGAGCGTGCCAGAGGCATGGGCTTCATTAATGCTGCGATTACCACCGGATTCATTATCGGGCCGGGAATCGGGGGTTTCATTGCTGAGTTTGGGATCCGGGTTCCCTTCTATGCAGCCGCGGTCGCGGGCGGTATCGCTGCCTTGGTAACGTTAATTCTGCTGCCCGAATCTTCAGCCAAACAAGAAGCGCCTACCGTACTGGGACGGAAGAAGGAGAGTCTGTTTCTCCAGCTGGCGCGTTCCTTCAGAGAGCCTTATTTCTTAAGTTTGGTCATTGTATTTGTTCTCTCCTTCGGTCTTGCCAATTATGAGACTGTGTTCGGATTGTTCGTGGATCATAAATTCGGTTTTACCCCCAAAGATATTGCCATGATCATAACGTTTGGTTCGATTGCAGGCGCCGTTGTGCAGGCCACAATATTCGGATGGATCCTGAACCGGTTTGGGGAGAAAAGAGTCATCACACTCAGTTTGTTAACCGCGGGGATATGTATACTGTTAACCCTGTTTGTGCATAAGTACTGGTTGATATTCCTCGTAACCTTCCTGGTGTTCCTGTCGATTGACATCCTGCGTCCCGCTATCGGTACGCAAATGTCCAAGCTGGCCAAGGACCAGCAGGGCTATGTTGCCGGCTTAAACTCCGCTTACACCAGCCTTGGAAATATCGCAGGCCCGCTTGTGGCCGGGTATTTGTTTGACCTGGATATCAATTATCCGTACATCGCTGCCTCCATCGTGCTCATTCTCTGCTTCTTCCTGGCCATGCGTGCCGGCAGAGCCTGGTCCGCTACCGAAGCCGTCATGAATGAACGTTGACGAACAGGGAAACGATCCCCCTACCGCTATATCTTTATAACATGGAACAAGCGCCCGTCAGCAGCTGACGGGCGCTTGTTTTGCTATGTATTTTAATAAGCCACCAGGACAATGATTGCCAATAGAGCCACAAGCGCAAATAAAAGTGCCCAGCCCAGCTCGAAGCGTCTTTTTTCTTTGTAAGCCTTGAAGGCTTTTCTCGATTCAAACACGAATACAATCACCAAAAAGGCAAGCAACACAGGCAGTCCCCAGGACTGATTCAATACCCATTCTGACACTATGATCCCCCGTCCTATGTACTAAAATGAGCTGACATACCAACCAGCCGCAGCCCTTGGATTACGTCTGGTCTTTAACGGCTCCTCTAAAATGTAACGCAAGTCGCCTGCGATTACAAATTCCCCAAGGAGAACATGTTGAAACCACGGAGAGATTTGGGCGTATTGTTTCAAAGGACCTTTCGTGAAAACATGATGATCTGATTCGTCATTCGTGACGAACGAAGAACTAAGGCAGCAGCAACACCCCTTATCAAAATGGAGGTGCACAAGAAGTATGAAGAAGTTGGGAAGAACCCAATTAGAGCATTCCGGTGGTGTTATATCCTTGATCTTCGATGTTGTACTTTATATCCCCCGCTTGATCATCAGATGGTTAAACTGATACCAAGCAGCACGCTCGCTATGATCATTTATGGCTGCAGCCATATAAACAGCAAGTCATAACCACCGGCTTAGCCGGTGGCTTCCATCAGCCCTATAAGGGCATGGTACTAACAAGCGCCTATAAGGCGCATTGAAAGTCTGCCAACCGCGGGTATTCTCAGGCTTGCCCCTCAAAGGGGCTTTTTTATTTGCCCTTTCCTACCGACTCACCCGTAAACGGGTCGAACAGTTCTTTCATCGTGAGTTGTTCGTAGTTCTTGTCTTCTGTTAGTTGATTCCGAATGTACTCGGTGATCACTTTCTTGTTTCGTCCTACTGTGTACACATAATATCCTCTACACCAAAACTGCCGATTTCCATATCGGTACTTCAGGTTTGCAAATTTATCGAAGATCATGAGTGAACTTTTTCCTTTTAAATATCCCATAAACTCCGATGCACTCAACTTCGGTGGTATGCTCACCAGCATGTGAATAGGATCTACACATGCCTCCGCTCCAGAATCTCTACTCCTTTGCGCTCGCATAACTCTCGAATGATTTTCCCAATTTCTCTTTTTAATTTCCCATAAATCACTTGCCTGCGGTTCTTCGGCGCAAATACGATGTGGTATTTACAGTTCCATCGTGTATGTGCTAGACTGCTTTTAACCATTCCTTTGTCCTCCTTGATCTTGATGATGCGGCCCTCAGACCGGCACCATCTTATCATGAAGTTCAAGGGATTTTTACTCATAGCTATAAGCTTTCCTGAACCCCCGGTCGAACCGGGGGTTTTCTTATACAACAATAAAAGACGAGTTAATTTAACTCGTCAGAGTATCTAGAAAGTCCAGAGGACTGTTCGCCACTTCATTTTTTTATATGGGGAGACTCATCTTTTAAAACAAAAATTGATTTAAAACGATCAAAGGCCCTAGTTTTGAAACTATTAAGGCAAATTTTAACCCCCTGCAAAAAACAGGGGGTTTCTCGACAACCTGACGAGTTAATTTAACTCGTCTTTTTAATGACATAAGATCAATGACGAGCTACGAAGGAAATCTTGCCGCAGAAAAATTTGTTGCGTTCCCATCATTTTGTATTATAACCGCCTGGCTGCTAAAAAATCTAACTGTTACTAGATCCCCAGCTTGTAACTGCAGTATAGTTGTAAATCCTACAGTGTCAATCACAGTTTGACCAGCTGGTGGAATGATGAGTTTAAAATAGTACGAGCGAAAAGCACCATTTACTTGAATTGAGAGTCGGACTTCTGCTGAACCAATAGTTGTGCCTATAAAAAGGGCACTTACACTTAGAGAATAAATACCTGTTGCAGTAGGGATAAATGTACTCGGAAGTACATACTCGCCGGCAAGATCAAATATTACATTCGGAAAAGATATCAAAACGTCCGTATTGATAGGAACTTCTTGATCCGTATTATTTTCTGCTCTGAATGCAGATATCGGCACCGGGCCCGTAGGACCTGTAGGGCCTTGTATACCTTGAGGACCTAGTGCTCCCGGTATACCTTGAGGACCTGGTGCTCCCGGTATACCTTGAGGACCTGGTGCTCCCGGTATACCTTGAGGACCTGTCGCTCCTGGTATACCTTGAGGACCTGTTGCACCTATCTCTCCTTGTGGGCCCGTAGCTCCAACTGGGCCTGGTATGCCTTGTGGTCCGGTAGGGCCGCCAGTAGGGCCAGGAATTCCTTGAGGACCTTGGGATCCAGGAAGGCCAGCCACTCCTTGAAGACCTTGTGGCCCCGGAACACCTTGAGGACCAAGTAAGCCCTGGGGACCTTGTAAACCCCGTGGGCCTTGTAGCTTTAGAAATACTTTTTTTCGGTCTCCTCCTACATCTACGTCTATATTTTGGATGTATTACCACCCATTTTAGTCTTTTAAATGCGATCGCCCCCCAGCATTATTTAAGACAGTTTATTGCCCACTACAAAAAATTGTTTGGACTAATAACTTGGGTCTTAAGAAAAAGCGGTTATTGCCTAGCGATTAATCAAACCCATCCTTCTGCAGCTCAATATCTATTTCAATCAGCTTCTTCAGGTCATCCGCCGTCTTGATTTCAATCCGGCCCTCCTGAAAATCCTTAACCCACTTGGCTATACCGGCCTTGACGATCTTCCTGTATTGTTCCTTGCTCTCGAGGATACCTTCCATGACCGCGAGTTCATGTTGCATAAGCAAATCTTTATTCTCAGGTGTTCCCACTGTCGTTCCCCTCGGCTTTCCGTTATGATGGAATCCGAGATAGCGGCGGAGTCGATAAATGCCGCGCGCGGCGGGCCGCTATCTCAGCCGGGGGATACCCTGGTCAAGGGGAGGACGTTCGCGCGTCCTCCTTTTAATTTTTGCTTGTAAATGTTCATCTACAGGCAAAAGAAAACCACCTGATTAAATTAGGTGGTTGATTCTGAACTATCGTTTCCCGTTAGCTTAAACTACACCTTTTTTCGAGCAGTTACAATGGGCTGGTAATAACCTGGTTCTGATGGCATAAACCATTCGATATCCA
>NZ_ADHJ01000019.1:0-10230 GCF_000193415.1 Paenibacillus vortex V453 | reverse complement strand
GGTTGCATTCTCTTGAAGGTGTTTTTAATTTGTCTCACGTTATGGGGTCAGTCCAGACTTCATCGTCTGCCTCGGGCTCTTTTATTGTATTCCTGTCAACTAAGCCTTAGCCGTTTCTTGGATAATCCCTACGACAATCCGGGCAGCTTTTACCAGATCAGCCGCTTGAATGCGTTCCTGCGTGGTATGGATTTCTTGATATCCGATGGCCAAATTGACGGTTGGAATGCCAAGACCATTGAAAATGTTGGCATCACTGCCACCGCCGGACTGGAAGGTTCGGGTTGGGAAACCTAATCCACGGATGGCACGCTGTGCCAGCTGAACAACCTCATCATGTTCATTAAAACTGAATGCTGGATAAACGATTTCGCTGATGAACTCGCAATTGGCGTTGTATTCGCGAACCGTGGTTTCGAGCGCCTCACGCATATCATTGACTTGTTTATCCACTTTCTCCTGAACGATGCTGCGCGCTTCCGCATCAATCTGTACATGGTCGCACACGATATTCGTTGCGCCCCCGCCCTGAAACTTGCCGATGTTCGCCGTGGTTTCCTTGTCGATGCGTCCCAGCTTCATTTTCGATATGGCTTTGGAAGCCACTTGAATTGCACTGATGCCATCCTCCGGATTGACACCTGCATGAGCAGATTTTCCTTTGATAATCATCTTGATTTTTGCCTGGGTTGGCGCTGCAACAGCAATCGAACCCAATTCGCCATTGGAATCGAGGGCAAACCCGATATCCGCGTCCAAATAATCGGGATCGAGCGCACGGGCTCCGACCAGCCCCGACTCCTCACCTACCGTAATCACAAACTGGATTTGTCCGTGGGGAATGTTATTTTCCTGGATTACCCGAATACCCTCCAGAAGTGCTGCGATTCCCGCTTTGTCGTCCGCGCCGAGAATGGTCGTGCCGTCGCTTCGAATCCAGCCGTCTTCACCAAGTACGGGTTTGATGCCTTTACCGGGTGTTACGGTATCCATGTGGCAGGTAAAGAGCAATTTAGGCGTTTGTTCAGCAGCCTGATCCGCTTTCCAGGTAATAATCAAATTACCCGCGCCGTGACCTGTTTTTTCCTTTGCATCATCTTCGGTGACATCAAATCCAAGACGGGTAAATTTATCTTTAAGCACTTTCGAGATCTCTTCTTCATGTTTCGTTTCGCTATCCACCTGAACTAATTCCATAAACTCTCGAATGATACGTTCTTCTGAAATCACTAGACTTCCCTCTCTTTCGCAGATACGATACAATATCCTTATATCCATTTCTTAAATCGATGATGCAGATGCAAGTCTTGTTCATCATTAAACCTATTTCAAAGGAGTTACACCATGCAACGTAAAAAGTGGTTTCGAATTGTTATCTATCTTATGCTGATTGCTATGATCGGATCAACGCTTCTGATTGTACTTGAGCCTTTGTTCCTTCGTTAAGGCCTTGCCACTACTCACAGCTCCCGTTTACAACCAATGAGCCTCATATGGAAATACCCGGGTGAAGTAAGGCACGATCTCCCGGGCTACTTCCTCTACTTCAAACGTATGCCCCGTACAATCCTCCAGCGAAGTTACACCAAATTCCTGTATTCCGCATGGAATGATGCCTGAGAAGCCCGCGTCGGCAATTCCGGATTTAATATTAAACGCAAACCCGTGGGTCGTCACAAATCCGCGATGCTGTCGACATTTATTAAACTTAACGCCAATTGCGCAGATTTTCGAATCCCCTACCCATACCCCGGTATATTCGGGTTTGCGCCCTGCTTCAATATGATAGGAGGCCAGGTAATCAATAATAACCTGTTCCACATCGCGAAGAAATCCGTGCAGATTCAAATTCTTCCCGCCATCCAGAAGCAGCAGCGGATATCCGACCAGCTGCCCTGGTCCATGATATGTAATATCTCCGCCACGATCAATTTCAAACAGGCCGATTCCCTGTTTCTCCAGCTCCTCTTTACTAAGCAGCAAATGCTCCGGATGTCGCTGTGAACCCATCGTATAGGTTGGAGGATGCTGAAGGAGCATCAAACTTTCGTGACGCTCCCCTTGATCAATGGCGGAAACATGCAATTTCTGAAGTTCCCAGGCCATACCATAATCTACAATTGGCGTATACGATACGTCTAACGGTTTATTCATCTGCTCACGCCTTCTTTCATAGGGTTCCGACTAACCTAATGAAAACTTTATGCCACTGACTTCATACGAAAAAAACGGCTGTTTTTAGTAGAGCTTTGTATCCAAGGTATAACCTTCGAGGTTATCTTTAACACGCTGCAGGAACCTTCCGCAGATGACGCCATCCAAAATCCGATGATCCAGAGACAGACACAGATTCGCCATCGAGCGAACAGCAATCATGTCATTGATGACAACCGGCTTTTTAACGATGGATTCAAAGGTCAGAATCGCCGCCTGCGGGTAGTTGATGATCGGATACGACAGAATCGAACCGAAGGATCCCGTATTGTTTACCGTAAACGTCCCGCCCTGCATATCGTCCAGCTTAAGCTTGCCCTCGCGTGTCTTGCGTGCCAGCTCCTCGATCTCTCTTGCCAATCCGGCAATGTTCTTCTGATCGGCACGATGAATAACCGGCGTCAGCACGGAATCCTCTGTTCCGACTGCCAGCGATAGATTGATATCGCGCTTCACCACGATTTTATCCACTGCCCAGAAGGAATTCATGATCGGATAATCTTTAATTGCGTTCACAACGGCTTTGAGCAAGAAGGCCAGGTAGGTGAGATTAACTCCTTCCTTGCGCTTAAACTCGTCCTTCAGCTGATTGCGAAGCAGCACAATGTTGGTCACATCTACTTCAATCATGGTCCAGGCGTGCGGGATTTCCGTCACGCTTTGACGCATATTTCTAGCGATTGCATTGCGCATTGGAGTAACGTCAATAAAATATTCCGATCTTCCGCCCTCCATTCCCTCCACTTCGATGGTTGGAATCTTCGGCGATTCCGTCAGATGCAGCCCGGAGTGGCGCACATTCGGGATAGCCGTACCGAGCGGTGGCGACGGTTCCGACGGCGTCTGATGCTGCAGACCTTCAAACGGTGACATCGAACGATGCTGTACCGTCTCTTTCGGGGCTTGCGATGGATTGAAGGCCGCTCCTTCGGCCGCATAACTTGCGGCTGCTCCACCTTTTTCGATATAAGCCAGCACATCCTTACGCGTTATTCTTCCACCCATGCCGGAGCCCTGTACTTGCGAGAGGTCAATCCGGTGCTCTGCAGCCAGACTCTGCACCGCCGGTGAATAACGCGAGCGCATCGAATACGATTCATTAGTACCCTCTTGGGGTTGACCCGCTGTGGAAGCACTTCGGTTGACTGCCGTATGTGACAACACCGCTGCCTCCTGAGCGGAAGCAACCGATATCCGGCAAATTACCTCACCTACATTAACGGTTTGACCTTCCTGGGCAAGAATCTCTCCCATGACGCCATCCAGCGTAGATGGAATCTCCGCATTAACCTTATCGGTAATCACTTCGCAGATCGGTTCGTACTGCTCTATGGAATCCCCCGGCTTCTTCAGCCATTTGGCAATTGTCGCGGAAACAAGGGATTCCGCCAGCTGAGGCATCGTAACATCGGTCAATTTCTGATTTTCAGACATGCTCACAACTCCCTGTTCTTAATAAAGCGCCAATTGACGCATGGATTCTTTGACTTTGTCCTTGTTAAGCATAAAGAACTTCTCCATCGGTGGACTGATTGGCATGGCCGGTACATCCGGACCACAGAGACGCATAATCGGGGCATCCAAATCGTAGAGGCAGTGCTCCGCAATAATAGCGGATACTTCCCCTCCAACGCCGCCGGTCTTATTATCCTCATGCACGATCAGCACTTTGCCCGTTGTACGGGCTGCTTCGATAATCGCTTCCCGGTCAAGCGGTTGAATGGTACGCAAATCCAGGACATGGGCGCTGATGCCCTCTTCGTTCTCAAGCTCCTCGGCAGCCTGCATAACAAAATGCAGAGGCATGCTGTAGCTGATTACCGTAATGTCCGATCCTTCACGCAGCAAATTTGCTTTGCCAATCGGTACAACGTAATCATCGTCCGGAACATCGCCGGTTATTAGTTTGTAACACTTCTTATTCTCAAAGAACAGCACCGGGTCCGGGTCGCGTACAGCCGCTTTGAGCAGTCCCTTGGCATCATAAGCTGAGAACGGGGCAACAATCTTAAGTCCCGGTGTTCCAAAGAAAACGGATTCCGGACATTGGGAATGATACAATCCCCCGAATATCCCGCCGCCAATAGGTGCACGAATGACAACCGGGCAGCTCCAATCGTTATTGGAACGATAGCGGATTTTTGCCGCTTCGCTAATAATCTGATTGGTAGCCGGGAACATAAAGTCGGAATATTGCATCTCGGCAATCGGCTTCATGCCATACATCGCAGCACCAATCGCCACGCCGGCAATCGCGGATTCTGCCAGCGGCGTGTCAAGCACCCGTGCTTCGCCGAACTGGTCCATTAAACCTTTGGTTGTGGTGAATACGCCGCCTTTTACGCCAACGTCCTCACCAAGGACGAATACCGATTCGTCACGCTCCATCTCTTCCTTCATGGCCAGACGAATTGCATCTATATACTCCATTACCGCCATTCTGCTGCGCCCCCTTCATCATCGGCATATACGTGAAGAAGCGTATCTTCCGGCTTCGGAAACGGAGCCAGGTCTGCAGATTCCGTCGCTTCTTTGATCTCCAGATTCAATTGTGCGACCAGATCCTGATCGCGTGTTTCGTCCCAGAGCCCAAGGTCGATTAAATAGGTCTTAAAGCGGGCAACGCCGTCTTTTTTCCAGTTCTCTTCAACCTCTTCTTTTGTCCGGTAAGCCAGATCGTTATCCGATGTGGAATGAGGGGACAAACGGTACATCATGGATTCAATCAGCGTAGGTCCTTCCCCGCGAATCGCACGTTCGCGTGCTTCCTTCACGGCTGCGTACACTTCAAGCGCATCATTGCCGTCTACTCGAATACCAGGGAAGCCATACCCAAGAGCACGATCGCTCACCTTACCGCTAATCTGTTTATGAAGCGGCACCGAGATGGCATATTGGTTATTCTCACACATGATAATGACAGGAAGCTTGTGAACACCTGCAAAGTTGCAGCCCTCATGAAAATCGCCCTGATTGCTTGATCCTTCACCAAATGTAACAAACGATACAAAGTCCTTCTTCTGCATTTTCGCGGCAAGCGCAATACCGACCGCATGCGGAACCTGGGTTGTCACCGGGCTTGAGCCCGTCACAATCCGCAGACGCTTGCTGCCGAAGTGTCCTGGCATCTGGCGTCCCCCGCTGTTCGGATCTTCAGCCTTGGCAAATGCCGACAGCATCAATTCCCGAGGCGTCATGCCAACAGCCATTACAAATCCGTAGTCACGGTAGTATGGTAAGAAATAATCCTTCTCCCGGTCCAGTGCAAAAGCAGCAGCAACCTGGCATGCCTCCTGCCCGATACCCGATACGTGAAAATTAATTTTGCCCGCACGCTGCAGCAGCAGGTTGCGCTCATCGAACTTTCGCGCCAGTACCATATATTTGTACATGTCTAGCACTTGTCCGTCGGTCAGTCCAAGCTGCTCATGCCTATTGTTGTTCGCCGTAACCGTTTCATGTTCTTTCATGGAGATCCCTCCTTTATGTGAGCCATGACTATCAGGCTTGACCTGCCCATTTCGTTAGGAAGAGGGCATATTAGATCAAGTATTAAAACCTGGTACTAAGACTTGGCTTAATGTTATTATAATCCCTTTCTCCGCAAAAAGAAATGAGGGATTCCACAAAAGAATACACTCATCTCTACAAACCAATAGCCCGTCCATCCACCGCAAGCATCGCTTCGCCTATAATTTCCGACAAAGACGGATGGGCATGGACAGCCGTCCCCACTTCCCATGGTGTCGCATCCAGCACTTGAGCTAATGCCGCTTGACCAATCAGCTCCGTTACATGCGGACCCACCATATGCACACCCAGAATATCCTGTGTCTTCTGATCGGCAATGACTTTAACAAACCCTTCCTTCGTTCCATGGATCAGTGATTTGCCAATCGCCGAAAACGGGAATTTCCCAATCTTGATCTCATGCCCGCGTTCTCTGGCCTGCTTCTCGGTCAGACCAACGCTCGCCGCCTCATGACGGGTGTATACACAGCGAGGAATCCATTCACTGCGGAAAGTCTCCGACTTCTCGCCCGACAGATGGTTTACGGCCGCAATGCCTTCATGACTCGCCGCATGGGCAAGCTGAAGCCCCCCGATGCAATCTCCGATCGCATATATGTGAGGCTCTGTCGTCTGCATATTCGCATTCACCGTTATTACACCGTTCTCCACCCGAACATCGGTATTCTCAAGGCCAATATTCTCGGTATTGCCTACTCTTCCGACTGAGAGGAGCAGCTTGTCCGCGGATAACCTTCTTGTCTCATCGCCTTGCTCGATCGTAATGGAGACGCTATGATCCTGGATTTCGCAGCTGTCGGTCAAAAGATTAATGTTCGTGATCACCTCAACGCCTCTGGCGGAAAGCATCTTCGTAAGCGCTCGCCCGATTTCTTCATCTTCGGATGGCAGCAGATGAGCGGAGGCCTCTACTACCGTCACCTTCACGCCAAAATCGTTCAGCATGGAGGCCCATTCCACGCCGATGACGCCGCCCCCTACGATCATGATGGATGAAGGAAGCTCCTCCAGTTGAAGTGCATGATCGCTTGTCAGTATATGTATGCCGTCCGGCTCAAGGCCCGGTAAGTGACGCGGCCGCGATCCGGTCGCAATGATCAGATGGGCGGGAACCACCGTCTCCATCTCCCCGTCCGGAAGCTCAACCGCCACAGCACCGCTCCGCGGGGAGAAAATCGATGGACCGATGACTCTCCCTTTTCCTTGTATGACGGTGATTTTATTTTTACGCATTAAATATTGGACGCCCTGATGCAGCTTATCCACGATGCCGTCTTTACGCTTCTGCACGTTGCCAAATGACAGCCGAATCCCGTTCGTCTCGATTCCGTAACTCTCGCTATCCTTCATTTCTGCATACAGTTCAGCACTGCGAAGCAATGCTTTGCTGGGAATACAACCGCGGTGAAGACAGGTTCCCCCCAGTTTGTCCTGTTCAATGATGACCACATTTTTGCCAAGCTGGGCAGCACGAATGGCAGCTACATAACCACCGGTTCCCCCGCCAAGAATTGCTACGTCACAAGTTATAGCCACAAACGGCACCTCCATAATAAGTCCAGTTTTCACTATCATTGTACTCTCTTTTTTTCGGATTACAAAATCCGAATCGATAATCGAAATAGACATCATCATATGAAAAAGGTATGATAAACGTTAGTTACTTACATCAGTCGCAGGAAGGAATCTCCTATGAAAATGTTAATTTCCCGCTTTATTGCCATCTTGATTTTGGTCATCCCGGGCTTCATGGCAATGAAGGGTTTCTTAATGATGAAGGATGCGGTTTTTCTATATATTTCCGTTCATGGGGATGATAGCGTAGCGAATCCCGTTTTCGGCTGGCTGCCGTTTTTAGGCGGACTTGCGCTGTTTGTCATCGGCATCAGTTTCTTGGGCGGATGGATCCTGTTCCGGGATCGCAAACGGAATTACGTCGGCCCGAGATTCAAAAAGAAGCGTCCGGCGTCAAAATCAGGAACGCCATCCAAAAGTTAATCAAGCGATATGAAACAAACACCGGAGAGCCATCCCCGGTGTTTGTTTTTTTTGTATTGTTTGAACCAGCTATTCCATCAAAGCATCCTTCAGTTTGCTCGACATTCTTGTCTGTTTGGAAGTGGCCTTCAAAACGGTTTTGCGGAGATTCATGTTTTGCTTCGTTATAACTTCAAGTTCTTCATACATGGCATGAATTAACGTTGCTGCTTCCGGAGATAAGCCTCCCTGCGACTCCACCTCTTGCATACGTGCCTTCCAGGTTTCCATCTTGTCACTCATGCTTGTCTCCCTCTCAGAGCATTTCACTCTACTCATACTTGAACGATCTATCCGTTCCTATTAACGAACTATCGAACCTTCAGATCAGCAGACAATTCAGCAATCAATTTTGGCATCCATTCCTTCAACTCCCAAAACGAAAAGCCGGCAGCAGCCGCTTTGGCATGATCCATCGTCCAATCCCCCGGAATGCCGAAAGGAGACATATGCTCAGGTGCCGTCCGATGTCTGTAAGCGGTGCCGATCTTCCAATTTCCTGCTGAATCAAGCCCATGATTTCTCTGACTGATATTGTACCGACGGAACAAGCATTAACCGGTCCTTCAAACTGAACCTGACCTGCCCACTCCAAAAACTCGGCCGCCTCCTCAGCATGCACAAACGATATTTCCGCATCCGGATCGGGCAACCCAATAGCTTCTCCGCTGGCAGCATGCTCAATATGGAAGAGCAGTCTTCTTGTATAATCATCCGGTCCCAGGACAATCGGTAATCGAACGGCGGTGACATTCAGGTTATGTCGGCTAAACAACACGGCCTCAGCCTGACGCTTGCCTTCCTTGTAGCTGTAATCCTGGCTTGCATTCATCATGACAGGATATCTGTAAGGATCGAAGTCCTCTTCCCGCACAGGGTGATCTGCAAAATCATATACCGATAGCGTGGAGGTCAGCACATATTGTCCAACCCGTCCCGTAAAAATATCGGCTGCTTGTCCCGCTTCTTCTGGAGTATAACATATATTATCGTACACGATGTCAAAGTCCTGATTCCCCACCGCTTGCTTCAGGCTTTCCGGATCTTTGCGATCCACGGCAACTCTCTGTACAGCACCTCCAAAAGAATCCTGGTGTTGTCCCCTCGTCAAAATCGTAACGGCATCTCCGTTAGCCAGCAGCCGGTTAACAAGCCTTCTGCCAAAAAAACGAGTGCCGCCCAATACTAGAATCTTTGCCATTTATAATTCCTCCTTACCAGGAAATAAAGTTATCGCGTTTAAAATTCGGTGTATTCTTTCTTAACCAATAGTTATCGTTGTCTGTCCCTTTTTCTCCATCCGCATCGCAGACTCCTTCTTTTCTCCTATTTTATCTTTGTAACCATCTTCCCAAAAAGCAAAAACCGACCAAGCTGGCGCTCAGTCGGTTGGCTGCTGCATATACGGAGCTGCTGCTCCTGTTATACGAATTAGAATCAGGTTTAGGAGCAGAGGTTATGACCTGGATGCCAGATCACTATCCGCTCTCGGTACCCCGAAATCCGGC
This sequence comes from Paenibacillus vortex V453, assembly GCF_000193415.1. Taxonomy (NCBI): domain Bacteria; kingdom Bacillati; phylum Bacillota; class Bacilli; order Caryophanales; family Paenibacillaceae; genus Paenibacillus; species Paenibacillus vortex. Next base: position 940 of record NZ_ADHJ01000019.1, on the reverse strand, counting down.
ATTCCATCCTCTGTCCACTGGAAAATCTGCACCCGCGTATGTCGATTCGGATCGTATAAGGGGTCTCCCACAATCTCCTTATAACTTCTCGCATGGTAGACCAGGATGTCCTGCGAGCCATCCTCGGAAACGGTGAAGCTGTTATGCCCTGGCCCATATTGGCCGTTAGCTTCCGATGTAGCAAATACAGGCGATGGTGATTTCATCCACGAGTCAGGATTTAACAGGTCACTGTCCTCACTCTAGCCGTACAGTCAGTCCCTATCGCACTAGTTATGGTCGGTGGCGCTTGCCGAGTAGGTTATGTAAATACGTCCGTTGCGCTTAAGCACAGCGGCCCCCTCGTTTACGAGATATCCGATCTTCTCCCATTCGTACTCGGGAATCGATATACAGACCTGCTCGCCTGTCAGCGTCCATGCGTTTTCCATCAATGAAATGTACGAGATTGGAGTTGCCTGGAATAGCAGGATCCTTCTGAGCCCACACATAATACCGGTTTCCTCTATGCTCAAACGTTGTTGCATCCAAGGCAAACGACTCCCACCGGGTAATCACTTGGCCTTTCTCCACCCATTCCCCATCCAGCGGGTTTGCCGCCTCGTTCTCCAGCACAAACATACGATGATCAAACAACCCGTCCCTTGTTTCTGAAGTATGGGCAGCTGCATAATAGACATACCATTTGCCGTCGATGTAATGCAGCTCAGGAGCCCATATGTTGGCACTCATCAGGCCTGATTCATGCTTGCGCCAGATCGTCGCCTCTTGTGAATCCACGAGCCCTTGTATCGTTGTCGAGCGCCGTAGCACAATGCGGTCGTATTCCGGGACGGAACCGGTAAAATAATAATAACCATCGACATGTTTATAGATCCATGGATCTGCCCGCTGCTCGATCAGGGGATTTTTTATATGAGCATTTTGCATTAATCTGAGT